>JACQAL010000069.1 GCA_016195025.1 Bacteroidota bacterium
CAGATTGGTGCAGGTGTAATTAATCGGTGTGGTCATTAAATACTGTCCATAAAGTTGCAATGTTGTTTTCATAGAAGTTCGTTTTGGTGAACCGCTATGATGATTTATTTTGCCCTTGCTATCTCTCTGCCTGATTTTATCTTTTCAACATCTGCTTGTTTATTCCGAATGTTTTTTACCTTTGTTGCGAAAGTCCTAAAAGAATGATTTGTTACTGATTTTTCTCCATCTTCTTTGTATCAATTACTTTCCCATTCACTATAAGAGAGTAAGAATACATGCCCCCCATTAAATTTTGTGTATCGGCTTCAACTTTTCCATTTCCTGTTTCTTTAATTTCCACCCTCTTTATTTCCTTTCCGTAAAAGTCATAGAATACAATGTAAGCGCCTGTTACATTTTCAGGAATGAAATAACGAATCGTTGTTGACTCATTCATTGGATTTGGCTCATTCTGATAAAGTACACAATTGTTAGCAAGTTGAACATTAATAGTAGTTACAGAATTACCGGTGTTCTTATCTCCTCCACTATTATTAGTGCGCTCATTTTTCGAGTTTGTCAAACTATCAATTCTATTATTTAACTCCTGAACTGCTTTAACTAAAGGAACAACAATTTCCTCATATGATAAAGCGTAGTGTTCATGGCTTATATCGTCAGGCACTTCTACAATTGAAGAATTAAAACCGCAATCTTTTCCCGCTTTTTCTACTTCCTGAGCAATAAATCCAGCATGAACAATTTTTTGAGACGGTGAAAAATCCATTCCTAACTGATGTTTAGTTTTCAAACTATCTGGCATATTTTGAATCAGGAAATCATCTAGTTTTTTCGTGTCCATTTGATACGTAACAGGTCGAAGTTTATTGATAAACTCCAAACCTTTTACATCTTCCTTAACATTAAATTTAAAGCGGGCATCTGAACAAACAGTATATGCTACAGTGCCGCAGACACTAGTAACAGTAGTTGCTCCTAAATGAACTTCATGGCTGTTGCTTACAATTGCATTATATCCAATTGCAGAAGCATCGGTTAAGCCGCTGCAAGTTCCGCAAACATCCGCACCATACCCCACGCAGGTGTTGTTAGTGCCGGTTGTAACAGTTGCCCCCGCGATTTCACCTACAAAAGTATTTGCGCTGCCCGTTGTCATTGCAGAACCTGTCAGATAACCCACCGCAACATTATCACCACCCGAAGTGTTGCTGTTTGCAGCGCTGTAACCTAAAAAAGTATTGTCTGCTCCGCCTGCATTGCTGTATCCCGCATGGTAGCCAAGGAATGAGTTGGCTCCCGCTGTGGTAAGAAAACCGGCTTCCCTGCCCACAAACACATTGAAACTTGATGTTGCATTTGTATAGCCCGCCTGATAGCCAACTGCAGTGTTAGAAGCGCCTGTTGAATTAGTGAAACCGGCTTTAAAACCAAAGAAAGAATTGTTGCTGTAACTGCTTCCGGCAGAACCATCACCCGCGCCATAACCCACACAGGTATTGTTGCTTCCTGTTGCACTGGTATACATTGCCGCAAGCCCCATCGCCACATTATTTGCTCCGGTGGTGTTGCTAAACCCGCTGTTTTGCCCGATAAAAGTGTTGCTTGCCCCCGTATTGTTATAGCCCGCCTGATACCCTGCAAAAACATTTGCCCCGTTGGTAGTATTCTTGTAGCCACACTGGTAGCCGATAAAAACATTGTTTCCCCCGGTAGAGGTGGTGTATCCAGCGCTGCTGCCAAGAAAAACATTATCCGTGCCGGAGGTTGTATTGTATCCTGAAAGATAACCCAAAAAAGTGCCGTCTCTTGCCGTAGTATGATGATAGCCCGCCATGAATCCAACAATAGTATTATTGATATAGCTGCTGCTGCCCGTTGCTCCCAAACCCGCTGCATGACCCAGAATAGCATTGCTGCTGCCTGTAGCATAATACGCAGCAGAATCGCCTACTACAACATTGACGGTGCCGGTAGCATTTGTCAGCAATGAATATGCCCCAACGGTTACGTTGTCAGTGCCGGTGGTGGTGTTCAGCAGCGCGGAACTGCCCACTGCTACATTGGCATCGCCTCCGGTTAAAAGAGCAGTGCCTGCCTTATATCCAAAAAGAGAATTGTTGCTGATATCACTCTGGCTGTTTACTCCCTCGCCTGCTTGATATCCGGCTACTGTATTATTTGCTCCTGTTTTGTTATTTCCCAGCGCTTCGCTTCCCATGGCTATGTTGCTGCTGCCTGTGGTGTTGTTAATTTGCGCATCGTCTCCCACTGCCGTATTTCGCTTACCCGTGGTAGTTTGCAGCAAGGCATGCCTTCCAACAGCGGTATTTTCCCACCCATCGTAAGGAGAGCCGTTTGACCCTATGCAATTATATAATGCCTGAAATCCAATGGCTGTATTTTCGAGTCCATACACATTTCTATACATTGCCTGAGAACCTACAGCCGTATTTTCATAAGCACCATCAGATAAATACATGGCTGTATATCCAACAGCCGTGTTATCGTGCTCAAGCCCGTTAGCAGAAACTTTCTCGCTGGTAAATAAAGCCGAGCCGCCTACCGCTGTATTGCGGCTGCCAGCACCACTTGCATTAGTAAAATTGGTATTGAAGCCGCAACTATCCCCCACAAAAGTATTGTTTGAGCCAGTAGTGAGTGAATTGCCTGCATTTTCTCCTATGGCTGTATTTTTTCCTCCTGTCATTCCTGCTTTTCCTGAATTGCATCCGACAGAGGTGTTGCCGATAGTTCCACCGTCATTTGCATTGCTGCATCCGGCACTATTACTAATGGTGCCGCTGCCGTGCGTTTGCCCCTGTGCGTTGTACGCGCAAAAGAAAATTGTTGCTGCAAAAATAATTGCAGTAATTGTTTTGAATTGTGTAATTGTTTTCATTGTTGTTTGGTTTTATGCCCCGATAAGAATCAGGGCTGGTTATTATTTTTCATTTTACGCATTGCCGTCACACCTCAGGGAATCACGCCAACTCCTGCAGGAAAATTGGTTTTCCTCATAGGGAAAAATAGTTCCTCTGAAGGTCTGTTTATTATTCCTGCAGGAATGTTGTTTTTTGAGGCAAGAAAAAATTTTTCTCTGCAGGAATCTTCATTTCTCCTGCGGGAATCTTTGTTTTCACCCGAGGAAAAATCATTTCCTCCGCAGGCATGTTCATTATTGCTCAAGGAAAAATCATTTTCCCTCCAATACCCGGCTTGATTCCTGCTGTTCGGAGCATTTCCCCTGCAGGTCTGCTTGTTTCCTCTGTAGGTCTGTTGAGCATTCATTGCGAAAACCTTGCTTTTTCTTCAAATTCCGATTATTTCCTTATATCCTTATACCCTGTATCCTTATTTCCCTGCACCTGCTACATAACTCCCGTATAAAGAAAATCCGTCCATAGGTAGGGGTCTGCATTGGTGTGGCTGTAAACCGGATGCTTCGCCTTGTTTGCCGGAACGGAAGAGGCGGCTTTGCTGGTTTGCGTAGTTGCCGCGCTGGTTTTTTTGGTATGCGAAACGGGCAGAATGCTGGTGTGCTGAATGCCCACGATGGTGCCTGCGGCAAGGTCGGAAATAATAATATCGGCTTCGAGGGTAAAGCGGAGAATAACCGTTGCGGGCGGTGTGCCTTTTTGCGGGGTGGTGCCGTAGCGCCAGATATGCCCTTCATTTCCTTTGCGGGCTTTTTTCACGCGGTAATGCTCCCAGCCGGGTCCGCTGTCCACCAGTTCAAAATCGCGCGGGTGCAGTTCGGGTTTCTTTTTTAGTTTATAGCCCGTGGTAAGAATTAATTGTTCGGCTTTGTTTACATCGCCTGCTCCCAGGTCGTTTGCGTGGTCTTCCACATAATGCCCGTTGGAAGTGAGGGCGAGCATGAGGGCGGTGGCTTGCTCGTGCTCCAGTTTTGTGGTGGCGGTGGCGCGGTCGCCCGAAGCAATTTTTGTGAGCGTGGCGCGCAGGTTGGCAATCAGGTTGGAAACAGTTCCCGCGGTGGTAGCCGGCAACAGGGCAATGGGCGGGCTTGGAAAATTACTGTTGCCGGTAAGCCCCTGCACGGTGCCATCGCCAAAGGTGGCGAGCGCATCAGCGCTCATTTCTTTGAACTCGAACGATACTTTTGCTTTGCGGATGCTGAGTTTCATAAAATAGTTGGGTTTAAAGATTAATGTTCAGGATTTTTTTGTATTCGGTGATTTTGGATTGTATAAAATATTTTTTCAGTTTGAATAAGCCGCATTGCTTTGTTTTATTGACAAAGGAATAATAAAGTTTTGAAAATGATTTGGAGAAAAAAGACAGGTCGGGGACATTTCCCTATGAAATTCAGTTGGAGAATTTGTTGCCGGAACCCCTGATTGTTTCCTATTTTTGAAAAACATAAATGCCTGCCGCATGCTTGCGCTCGAACAGTTGATACAAAATTTGCCGCCCAAAGACACAGAAGTAATGAAAAAATACCTCCTGCTTTTTACGGATGAAAACCGCCACGAAGCCACGCTGCCGCTGAAACTTTTCAATTACCTGCTGCATAAACGGAAAACCGCCACCGCTGCCGATGCCTGCCTTTTTATTTACGGCAGCGGGCGCAATAAACAGGGCAAGTTCCGCAAACTCTGCTGGCGGCTGAAGCAAAAAATTTTTGACTGCCTTTGCACCGAATTGAACTATGAGAAAAAAGAAATGCTCGATGAAATGGACTGGGCGGCTTTCAGGGTGAGGAAGAAAGCGGCTATAAGCAGGTTGCTTTTTTTTCATAACAACGCTTCGGAAATTGCGCGCCAACTCATTGAAGAAATTATTTCTGAAAGCAAAAAGTTTGAATTTTATGAAACACTGGCAGAGCATCTTGATACTAAGAATTGGATATATAATTTTAAAGAAGGAGAAAAGGAGTTTGATAAAATTGTTTCTGAAGCCGGATTTTACAGAGAATGTCACCGCGCAAATGCAAAAGCAACTAATTATTATTATAAACTGATTTTTGTTTCAGAAAAAAATGCGGGGAATGAACAAAAAGTAAAATCATTTCTGAAAAAAGCCGTCAGAGAACTCGCCCTGCTTGCGGAAAAAACCAAATCGAATAAGATAAAATACTACCTGAAATATTTTGAACTGGAAATAAATTTCAGGAATAAGGATTATAAGGCGGCATCTCAAACCTGCTCTGAAATGCTCGCATTAATTTTTAATAATCCCTCCGTAAAAAGAAAACACCGAATCGGCATAACTTACGACCAGTTTTCGCGCTGCGAGTTATTGCTCGGTAATTTTGAAAAAGCAAGAGAATATGCAGCGGGGGCGCAAAAAATTTTTTCTCCCGCTTCCTTTGATTTCAGCATTTCGCAGGAGCAGGAATTTTACGCGCTGTTTTACGGCAAAAAATTTGCCGAAGCGGAAAAAATTGCTTCTGAAATGCTGCGCACTCCTTCACATAAAGAACTGGGCGAACTGCATAAGGCGAAATATATTTACCTGCACGCCCATGCGCTTTTCGTGCAGGGAAAATTCAAAGAAGCGCTGAATATGCTGCCGGAAAAATGGCACGATGCAAAAAACAATACGGAATGGGAAACGGGCTTACGCATTTTCAGAATCATGCTTTGCATTGAACTTGAAATGCAGGAAGAAGCGGGCAAACAAACTGAAGCCCTGCGCAAATATTTCGACTATCTTGAAAAGAAAAAAATACCCCTGTCTCCCCGCAATAAAGCCATTCTCGCGTGGCTGAGGCAACTCGCCACCCGCGATTTTGATTTCCGCGCCTTTAACTTTAAACATCAAACTTTAAAACCTGAAGCGAGATGGGAATTCTTCACTCCCGAAATCATTCCCTTCCACGAATGGGCGGAACATAAAAAAATGAGAAAATGAGTTATCGCTTATACCCTTATTACAAACAATTAACGATTAATGCCTTCCATCTCCAAAGCCGCATCAACGTACCAGTAGAAATCGGTGGGATGCCCGTTGATGTTGGAAAGTTCGCGCTTCTTTCCCAGGCGCACAATGAGTAGTTGAGAATCGGGAATCACAATAATGTATTGCCCCAGCACTCCGCGCGCGTAAAAAATAAAATGCCCTTTATACTGCGGAAGAATCCACCACGAGTAGCCGTAGCGTTTGTTGGGTTCATCGTTATCGGTGACGGGCGCGGGCTGAATGGATTCGAGCACATATTTTTCGGGAACAAGTTGTTTGCCGTTCCACCGCCCGCTGTCTGAATAAAGTTTTCCGAGCCGCGCAAAATCGCGCGCGTTGGAATTGAAACAGCAATATGCTTTTTCATCTCCGTTCGCATGGTCTAAACTCCAGAACGCATCGTGGTTGGCTTCAAGGGGCTTCCATAATTTTTCAGAAGCGTAATCGCTCAAACTCATTCCCACCGCTTTGCTCAGCGCGAAGCCCAGCAACTGCGTGTTGCCGCTGCGGTATTCAAATTTCTTTCCCGGCTCGCCCAGCACATTGTATTTGAAAACCAACTTGCGCAAATCATTTCCATAGTATGCTTCTGCGGCAAAGCCGATGGGGTTGATATAACTTTCGTCAAAATCAAACCCCGAACTCATCGTAAGCAAATGGCGGAACGTGATAGAACTTTTCTTTCCTTCCCTGCATTCGGGAAGAAAATCACAGACGGGCTCGTAAATGGATTTTATTTTTCCTTCTTCCACCGCAATGCCTGTGAGAATGCTCACAATGGTTTTTGCCATGGAGAAAGAACTGGTGTGCGAAGTGTCTGTGTAGCCATCCCAGTATTCTTCGTGGCGGATGGAATCGTCTTTAATAATAAGGTACGCCACCGTATTCATGCGCTCCATGTCGCCAAGGTATTGCGAAGGAATTTTTTTCGTGTTGTAGTCCTTGCCGATTGCCCACTCTTTCGGTGCGCCTGTTTTCACAATGCGGTTTTCAAAAATCCTGTACTCGTCAATATCGGCAGTCACGCGCCCTTTCAGGTAAGTGTTTGCGAAACCTTTATATAAATATGTTTTCCCCGAAACAAGAATGAGAATGTTCAGCACCACAAGCAGGATGAGCAGCCACTTGAAAAATGTTTTGAGGATTTTAAAAAATGTTTTCATATATCAAATGTAAAAGGAATTTCTGGTAACGAAGTAACGAATCATTCTTACTTTTATTCGTAACATTCGTTATGAAATTCGTTACTTCGTTACCAGGGAATCGACAATAGTACACTCAAACACCAGCGCGAAATATTTTTTCACTTTGCTTTTCACTTCTTCCATATTCATTTCTCTTCCCAATTCTTTTTCCATAGAAGTAACCGCTTTATCTGAAATTCCGCAGGGAATAATATTGTTGAAGTAACTCAAATCAGAATTTACATTGAACGCAAAGCCGTGCATGGTTACCCAGCGCGATGTGCGCACACCGAGCGCACAGATTTTTCTTGCTTTCAGTTTGTTTGTCCAATCGAGCCAAACTCCGGTGAGCCCTTCTATTCTTCCGGCTTCAATTCCGTAATCATTGAGCGTGAGAATAATTATTTCTTCGAGGCAGCGCAGGTATTTGTGAATGTCGGTAAAAAAATTATCCAGGTCCAGAATGGGATAGCCCACCATCTGCCCGGGACCGTGATAGGTAATATCTCCTCCCCTGTTTATTTTATAGTAAGAAGCATTTTTTTCCCTGAGGGAATTTTCATTCAGCAATAAATTTTTTTCATCCCCGCTTTTGCCAAGTGTGTACACGTGCGGATGCTCGCAGAAGAGCAAATGGTTTTCGGTTTTCGGTTTTCGGTTTTCGGTTCGGGCAAGAATTTTTTCGGATGCGCTCGCTTCAAAAAGTTTTTCCTGGTAATCCCAGCACTCTTTGTAATCAATCAATCCTAAATCGCGGAAAAATACAGATGGGACAGGGGACATAGGGCAAGGGACAGGTTATTTTTTTTCCAGTGTTTGAATGGACTTTGTAAGCATAGCAATGATGGAAGCAAGTTTTTTATCGCGCGCAGAAATAACATCGGGCGGCAAAAGAAATTTAGAACGCATATACCATCCTCTTGTTTCCCTTGCCGAACCTCTTGCAATTCTTAAAAAATGCGGATACTCTTTTCCAAAACCTCTTCCAAATCCTTCTTCAATATTTGCGCTGATTGAACCTGCGGAGCGAATCAACTGTCTTGCAATTTCTTTTCCGCGAATATCTTTCATTAAAATTTCAGTATCTGCCCAGCATTCATCCCAAAGCTCAACCGACAGAACATAAAAATGTATTTCAAAAATTTTATCTTTCTCCATTTGTATTTTCTCCCTTGTCCCCTGTCCCTTGCCCTTTGTCCTCTTTTAGATTTTTGCAAGTTCTCCTTTCAGCATATCAATCACTTTCACCTCGGTTGCGTCCACATTGCGCAACCCGGAGAGAAAATAAGAAGCCCAGTCAACAAGATGAATAAAATAAATTGCTTTTTCAAGTTGCGATTTTCCCTTGCTCCATATTTCGGTGATGTGCGGAGTGTATTTTGAAATCACTTCTTTGTTGATTTCAATGCGCGCGTTGTTGCGTTCGTATTCATCCTGGTCGCGCAGGAACACTACAGAAATTTTATCGCTGCCGCTCGCCCAGCCCACCAGTTCGTTGTGATTCATTTCGGGAATGGCGTGATGACCGCAAAGAATTTTTGCATTCTCGTTCAACTGCTGGCGGAAACGAACTGCAATGCCTTCAAAATAAGTGGTGGCATAAATGATGGGAGTTTTTCCGTTTAGTTTTCCGGCAACTTCTTTCGCCAGTGAAATAATAGTTGCTTTTTCTTTTTCAATTAACTCAACAGAAGATTTCAGTTGCGATTTAAATTTATTGCCGATAATTTTATACTGCGATAGAATAAAAAACAACTGTGTGAGCGAATAACTCAAACAAGCGCGCGGTGGATTTCCTCCGGGAATTAAAATCAAACCGAGGTTTTTCTTCTTGGCAACTTCTGCAACTTTTCCTCCTGAAGTTACGCAAACAATTTTCGCTTTTCTTTTCAACGCAATGTTCAAACAATTGATGGTCTCTTCCGTATTCCCGCTGTAAGAAGAAATAATCACCAGAGAATTCTGATTTATAAATTTAGGAATGAAATATCCCTTGCTCACGGTGATGGGAACAGTGGCTTCCATTGCCGTGAGTTCATTCACAATTGTTCCCCCGATTCCCGAACCGCCAAGACCTGAAATCAGCACATTCGAAATTTTTTTCGGCTTGGAAAATTTTACCCGCGCTCCGATTTGAATGGCTTCGCGAAGTTGGCTGGGAAAATTCTCAATCAAATTTTTCATGTAGGATAAATTGGCTGGCGAATATACGAATAAGAAAAAAGAGCAATAAAAACTAATTAACAAATCAAATGCTATAATCAATTCTTTGTAAATTGCACCGATGGAAAACTTCATCGTCTCCGCCCGCAAGTACCGCCCGCAAACTTTTGACACGGTTGTCGGGCAAGTGCATATTACTTCCACGCTGAAGAATGCAATTCGCAGCAATCATGTATCGCAGGCGTATTTGTTTTGCGGTCCGCGCGGAGTGGGAAAAACAACCTGCGCAAGAATTCTGGCTAAGACCATCAACTGTTTCAACCCGACAAAAAATATTGAAGCGTGTGATAAGTGTGAATCGTGCTTGTCATTCAACAGCGGCCATTCGCTGAATATTTACGAACTGGATGCGGCTTCGAATAATTCGGTGGAAGACATTCGCAATCTGATTAACCAGGTGAGTTTCGCTCCGCAGATTGGCACAAAAAAAGTTTATATTATTGACGAAGTGCACATGCTTTCACAGGCGGCATTCAATGCTTTTCTGAAAACGCTGGAAGAACCGCCCATGCACGCGATTTTTATTTTAGCAACAACGGAGAAACATAAAATAATTCCCACCATTCTTTCGCGCTGCCAGATTTTTGATTTCAACCGAATCAGAATTGAAGATATTGTAAATCATCTCGCGGAAATTTCCAGGAAAGAAAAAGTGAAAGCCGAAGAAGATGCGCTGCACATCATCGCGCAGAAATCGGATGGCGCCATGCGCGATGCGCTCAGCATTTTCGACCAGATGGTTTCGCTTTCGGGAGATAACATCACTTATAAAACTGTTATTGACAACCTCAGCATTCTCGATTACGATTATTATTTTAAAGTGGCGGACGCGTTGCTCGAGCGAAATACTTCTTCATCGCTTCTCCTGTTCAATGAAATTCTCAGCAAAGGTTTTGACGGGCATCATTTCATTAACGGTCTTGCGGAACATCTGAGAAATCTTTTGGTATGCAGAGATGAAATCACACTGCAACTTTTAGAAGTAAGCGCCAGCATTCGCGAGCGCTATAAAACGCAAAGCAAAAAAACTGAACCCGCTTTTCTTCTGAAGGGTTTAGAAATTCTCAGCAAGGCAGATTTCCAATACAAATCCAGCCGTAACCAGCGACTGCTTGTTGAACTCGCATTGCTTCAACTTTGTTCAATCGGAACAAGCGTAGAAAAAAAAAGTGAAGTCATAAGCATTGCGCCCGCTCCCGCAACACAAAAGGGAGAAAATAAAATTCCTGAAACAAAAAATATTTCTCCTTATCCTCAACCTGTCGCTTCTCAGTCAAAAACTGTTGCCGAGTCGCCCGCGCAAAAAATTTCTTCTTTGCCTTCCACAAAATCTCCGTTAAAAGGCGGAATGCTTTCCATTTCAGGATTGACAAATGGAAATGTTCCTAAATCCAACGGCAACGGAACAAAAGTTTCTTCGGAAGAAATTAAAGAGGAAACTTCTCTTGAATCTGCCTGGACTTCTTTTGCAGAATCATTAAAGAAAAAAAATAAAATAAATCTTTCGAGTACGCTGAAGGCACGCAAGCCCGTGCACGAAGATGAATCAACAATTTCATTCAGCGTTTTAAATCAAGTGCAGGAAGATGAAATTAACGCAGTGAAAACAGATTTGCTTTTTCATTTGAGAAGCGCGTTAAAGAATAATTCTCTTCAATTAAAAATAATTGTTGACGAAACCAAAAACGAACGCAAGCCCTACACAGGCGAAGAAAAATACCAGCGGCTCGCTGAAAAAAATCCTGCGCTGAATAAATTAAGGCAGCAGTTTGGACTTGAAATTGATTTCTGAAAAAGAAAGTATATTCACATCTCATTTTACTGAATCACATGAAACAATTTCTTTTTCTCTTCGGAATATTTTATACAATTCAGAATTCTTCTGCACAAGAAAAATCTCCGGCTAAACTTCCTCTTTTTGAAAAACATTACGCCTATGATTCTGTTCCCAATGATCCGATTCATACAAGAATTTACACGCTTGATAACGGCTTGAAAGTTTATCTGAGCGTTTACAAAAATGCTCCGCGTGTTTATACTTCCATTGCGGTTCGCGCAGGGAGTAAAAATGATCCGGGTGATGCAACCGGACTTGCGCATTATCTCGAACATATGCTTTTCAAAGGCACCGATAAATACGGAACAAAAGATTTTTCGAAAGAACAAATCGAACTAAGAAAAATTGATTCGCTCTATGACGTGTATGGAAAAACTTCGGATGCCGCGCAACGAAAAAAAATTTATCACGTGATTGACAGCGTTTCAAATATTGCTTCCAAATATTCCATCGCGAATGAATATGATAAAATGCTCTCGAACATTGGCGCGAAAGGAACGAATGCTTATACGTGGATGGAGCAAACGGTTTATGTAAATGATATTCCCACGAATCAACTTCACAAATGGCTGACGATTGAAGGCGAACGTTACCGGAATCCTGTCATGCGTTTGTTTCACACGGAACTTGAAGCGGTGTACGAAGAAAAAAATCGCTCGCTCGATGATGATTACGATAAAGCGGAAGACGCGCTCTTTGCTGGACTCTGGCAAAAACATTCGTATGGAACACAAACTACAATCGGAACAATTGAGCATTTGAAAAATCCTTCGCTGAAAAAAATAAAAGATTATCTCCACACGTATTATGTTCCGAACAATATGGCGATTTGTCTGGCAGGAGATTTAAATCCGGATTCAACTGTAAAATGGATTGACCAGGCAACGAGTGCGTGGATTTCAAAACCAGTTCCGGTATTTAATCCTCCTGTGGAAAATCCGATTTCTTCTCCTGTAATAAAAAATGTTGTGGGTCCGTATCCTGAAAATATGTCTATGGCGTTTCGCTTTGCTGGCGCTGGAACAAAAGAAGCCGACCTGCTCAAACTCACGAAAGAAATTTTATCCAACGGAAAAGCCGGATTGATTGATTTGGATTTGGTGCAGAAGCAAAAAGTTTTGAGCGCAAGCTGCGAGCCGCTCATACTGAAAGATTATTCCGCAGAAATTTTTTCAGCAGAACCGAAAGCAGGACAGAAATTAGAAGACCTCACCCAACTTCTGCTCGGAGAAATTGAAAAACTCAAGCGCGGAGATTTTCCGGACTGGCTTTTAACTTCCATCATCAGCAATATGAAATTGAAAGAAACTAAAACCTATGAAAATAATTTCGGAAGAGTGGGTTCGTATGTATCTTCTTTTATAGATAATCAGCCGTGGGAAAACAGCGTGAAGTATATTGAGCGGCTTTCAAAAATTTCCAAGCAGGAAATTATTGACTTCGCGAATAAATATTACGGAAATAATTATGTGGTCGTTTACAAACGAACGGGAACCGATTCCACTGCGCAAAAAGTGGAGAAGCCCGAAATTCATCCGGTGGAAACCAACCGAAATGAGATGAGTCCGTTTGTAAAAAATAGTATCAACACTCCGGCAGATGAAATTGAACCAAAGTTTATTGATTATGATAAAGACATTCAGAAGTTAACTGTTCGAAAAAATATTCCTTTGCTCTACACGCCCAACACCGAAAGCAAAACATTCACGATGTATTACATTCTCGACATGGGAAGCAATCACAACAAAAAACTTCCGGTGGCAATCGAGTATCTTCCGTATCTCGGCACTTCAAAATATTCTCCCGAACAATTGCAGCAGGAGTTTTACAAACTCGCCTGCAGTTTCGGAGTTTTCAATTCGGAAGACCAATGCTACGTTTACCTGAGCGGACTTTCAGAAAATTTTGAGAAGGCAACTGCGCTCTTTGAAAATCTTCTTGCCGATGCAAAACCGAATCCCGAAGCGCTCACAAATTTAGTTTCTGATATTCTGAAAAAACGCGCTGATGCGAAGCTGGATAAGTTTTCGATTCTTGAGGCAATGTATAATTATGGAAAGTACGGTTCGCAATCGCCCTTCACAAATATTCTCAGCGAAAAAGAATTGAAAGCGCTCAAGCCCGAAGATTTAATTTCTGTCATCAAATCGCTCACAAGTTACCAGCATAGAATTTTGTATTACGGTTCGATGAAGCCGGAAGAAGTTTCCGCTTCGCTGGAAAAATTGCACAACACGCCTGAAGTTGTAAAAATAATTCCACCGGAAAATAAATTCGAGGAACTGCCCACAACTATGAATAAAGTTTTCGCGATTGATTACGATATGGCGCAGGCAGAAATTCTTCTCGTGTCGAAATCGGAATTATATTATAAGGAACTCACGCCTGCCATGCGTTTGTTCAATGAGTATTTTGGCGATGGAATGTCTTCGATTGTTTTTCAGGAATTGCGCGAATCAAAAGCGCTGGCATATTCCACCTATGCAAATTATCTCGAAGCAAATCGCATTGACAAAAATAATTACATCGAAGCGTATATTGGCGCGCAGGCGGATAAACTTCCAGAAGCGCTCGCAGGTTTGATGGATTTAATGAAGAGCATGCCGGAATCGGAAGTGGTATTCAATGCTGCAAAGAAAAATGTTTTAGAAAATATCCGCAGTTCAAGAATTACAAAAACACAAATTCTTTTTGACTACGAGCACGCGAAAAAACTCGGGCTCGACCATGACGTTCGAAAAGATGTTTACGAGCAAGTTCAGAATATGAAATTAGATGCCGTGAAAAGATTTCACTCGGAACATCTCAGCAACAAGCGTTATAATATTATTGTACTCGGAAATAAAAAACTCATTGACCAGAAAGTTTTGGAAAAGTACGGCCCGGTAAAATGGCTGACACTGGAAGAAGTTTTCGGATACTAATGTTTGGAGAAGATTTTATTTATTACATCGTAATTGGGATTGCCTTCGCAACTCCATTGTTATGGCTGATTTCATTTGCTCTTTTGAAGAAAATGAAAAGAGGGAAAATTATTTTTTGGTTTGGATTTGTTTTATACTTTTTTGTAATAATAATATTTTATTTTATAGTTAATCAGGCAGGGGGATGGGACAGATTTGCATATTATTTCATGGGAAGTTTTTTGGTTACTGCTTATTCTGTTCTTTTTATTTTGCTTTCTCTTTTACTACGAAAAATACTTTCTGAAAAAAAATAATCATGATTACTATTGGAATTACAGATTGTTCTAAATGGAAAAATTACCACAACTGGTTCGCTTCCGAAAATGTGAAAGTGAAAAAACTTTCTTACAAGGAAAATAATTTACCGGATGTGGAAAAGTGCGATGGTATTGTTTTATCAGGCGGAGAAGATGTGCATCCGAAATATTACGGCAAGCCATCGTATATGAAAAAGAAAGATGAATTAAAATTAGATGTGAACGAAGAGCGCGATAAATTTGAATTGAAAGTGATTGACAAAGCAGTGAAAAATAAAAAACCGATTCTGGGAATTTGCCGCGGGCTTCAGATTGCAAATGTTTATTTCGGAGGAACTCTTATTCCTGACTTGAAGGAAAAAACAAAAATCCGTCATTCAAAGAATGAAGGATACGACCAAACACACGAAGTGAAAGTGGAAGAAGGGTCTTGTTTGAGTGCAATTATTAATTCTGAAAGTGGAATCGTAAACAGCGCGCATCACCAATCTGCGGAAAAAATCGGAAGAGGATTAAAAGCAACTGCAACTGATTCGGAAGGAATTGTAGAAGCCATCGAATATAAAAATCCAAAGAACAAACCTTTTCTTTTGCTGGTGCAGTGGCATCCTGAGCGGATGAAGCAGCAGGAAAATACGCTGGCGAAAAATATCAAAGAAAAATTCTTAGACGAAATCCGAAAAAGATAAATTTGCATTCACAAAAAAATTTTCTATGTCAAAAATAAAAGTCGCAAATCCCGTTGTTGAACTCGATGGAGATGAAATGACCCGCATCATCTGGAAATATATTAAGGATAAATTAATTCTTCCTTACTTAGATGTAGAAATAAAATATTTTGATTTGGGAATTGAGAACCGCGACAAGACGGATGACAAAGTAACTGTTGAATCCGCAGAGGCGATTAAAAAATATAATGTCGGCATCAAATGCGCTACCATTACTCCCGATGAAGCGCGCGTAAAAGAATTTTCGCTGAAACAAATGTGGAAATCTCCGAACGGAACGATACGGAATATTTTAGACGGAACAGTTTTCCGCGAGCCGATTGTCTGCAAAAATGTTCCGCGCCTTGTGCCCAACTGGACGAAACCGATTTGCATTGGCCGTCACGCATTCGGAGACCAATACCGCGCTACAGATTTCGTAACGAAAGGAAAAGGAAAGCTGACAATCACTTTTACTCCTGAAGGAGGAACTGCACAATCGTTTGAAGTTTATAATTTCAAAGGCGATGGAGTTGCGCTGGCTATGTATAACACCGATGAATCCATCCGCGGATTCGCACAATCGTGCTTCAATGTTGCGCTCGATAAAAAATGGCCGCTGTATCTTTCTTCGAAAAACACCATCCTGAAAAAATATGACGGGCGCTTCAAAGATATTTTCCAGGAAGTGTACGAAAAAGAATTTAAGTCGAAATATGAAGCAGCAGGAATTACCTACGAGCACCGCCTGATTGACGATATGGTTGCATCCGCTCTGAAATGGAACGGAGCATTTGTGTGGGCATGCAAAAATTACGATGGCGATGTGCAGAGCGATACGGTTGCGCAGGGATTTGGCTCGCTGGGATTGATGACATCTGTTCTTGTTACTCCAGATGGAAAAACAATGGAAGCAGAAGCCGCGCACGGAACCGTAACAAGACATTTTCGCGAACATCAGAAAGGAAAACCGACCTCAACAAATCCGATTGCATCCATTTTTGCATGGACGCGCGGGCTTGCGTTCAGAGGGAAACTGGATAATAATTCCGCGCTGATTAATTTCTGCGATGCGCTTGAAAAAGTTTGTGTGGAAACTGTGGAGTCAGGAAAAATGACCAAGGACTTGGCAGTTTGCGTTTCCGGAAATAAAGTGGAACATGGAAAAGATTATTTATATACAGAAGAATTTTTGGATGCGCTGGATAATAATTTAAAGTCGAAGTTGAAATGACACAAAATGTCATTCCAAACGTAGTGAGGAATCTCAATAAGGAGATTCTTCGCTTTGCTCAGAATGACAATTCCTTTACGGCTTAATCGCTTCCAGCGAAAAGTTTTCAGGATTTTTGGGAATCACATCTCTGAAAAATTCCCGTATGCCTTCAAAATCTTTTTCAATGTTTCCGCTCGGCATAAATGAATGTCCAATGAACGCGGTTTTAGTTCCGTAATTTATTTTTCCAAGCACGATGGGAATATTTGCTTTCAGCGCGAGATAATAAAAACCGGTTTTCCATTTCTCTACCTTTTTGCGCGTGCCTTCGGGAGTGATGAGCACGATGATTTCTTTTTTGCTGTTTACCAGTTCTACCATTGCATCTACAAAGTTAGTATGCTTGCTGCGTTCAACCGGCAATCCGCCAAGTGAACGAAAAAAAATTCCCATAGGGAATTTGAACCATTCTTTTTTAATGAGGTAATTTACTTTCAATCCGAAAAGAGTCCAGGCGAAACTTCCATAGATAAAATCCCAGCTGCTGGTGTGAGGCGCGGCAACGAGCACGCATTTTTTTATTCCTGCAGGAATTCCTCCTCTGACTTTCCAGCCGGTGAGTTTGAAAAATAATTTTGCAATAAGTTTATACATCCATCTACTAATTTACGAATGAGTACTAATGTACTAATCAAATCCAATTAGTAACTGTTCGGTAGTTATTAGTACATTAGTAAAGATTGGTAAATTAGTAGCTAAATGGCTGAGGCAAAAACAATAACTGCATCTGAAATAAATTTCGTTGACGAATCTTTTGATGAAGCAAAAGCAAATCAATATCATCTTTCTATTCTCACAAACGGAGACAAGTTTATTTTTTCCATTCTTGATACAAACTCGAATAAATATCTTTCGCTTCAATCGGAAAAAAAATTTCCTAAACTAAATTTCAAATCTGTTTCTTGTGTAATTGCTCATAATAAATTCACGCTGATTCCCTCCGCCTTATTTGAAGAAGAAAAAAAGGAATCGCTGCTCGGCTTTAATCACGAAATAAAAAAGGACGAAGAAGTTTTTGTAAATGCACTTCATAATCTTGATGCAAAAAATATTTTTGCCGTTTCAAAAAACTTAGTTTCAGAAATCAGAAATAAATTTTCGAATATAAATTTTATCCATTCGTCCACCGCTTTCATAGAAGGATTGCTGGTTCAGTATAAAAATAATTCGGGCAAAAAAGTTTTTGTAAATTTTTATTCTTCGCATTTTGAAATTGTAATTCTCGAAGGAAAAGAATTATTATTCAGCAACGCTTTTAACTTTCAAACTCCCGAAGATATTGCTTATTACATTCTTTTTATCTATGAGCAATTAAATCTGAATCCCGAAACCATTGAACTTATTTTATCGGGAGAAATTGAAAAGCCGGCAAAAGAATATTCGCTTCTTTATACCTATATAAGAAATATGAAATTCGCTTCGCGGCCGGATGGATTTAAATACAGTTATAAGTTTGAAGAAATTCCTTCGCATAAATATTTTTCGCTCTTCACACAATACCTGTGCGCATAGTTGGCGGAACACATCGCAGCAGGCAGTTTCACGTTCCCGACCATTTGGGAATTCGCCCCACGACTGATTTCGCGAAGGAAGCGTTATTCAATATTCTCAGTAACAGAATTGATTTCGAAGGAAAAAAAGTTCTGGATTTATTTGGCGGGAGCGGAAGCATCAGCTATGAATTTGCTTCGCGTGGCGCTGCTGAAATTATTACAATTGAAAAAAATCTGAAGAGCGCTGAGTTTATAAAAAAGACAGCGAGAGAATTTAAATTTCTAAACATTAAAGTAATTAAAATGGATGTTTTCGGTTTTCTGAAAATGTACGCGGATACTTTCGATATAATTTTTGCCGACCCGCCTTTCAAATTGGAAAATATTGCACGCATTCCTGCGTTAGTGTTTGAGAAAAAATTGCTGAATGAAAACGGAATGCTTATAGTAGAACATCCAAGCGATGTAAATTTTGCAGGAATAAAAGAATTGAAAGAAATAAGAGAATACGGCACAGTGAATTTTTCTATCTTCGGTTAATCAACGAAAAACGAAACTTTACGAAGATTTATAAATAAAAACTTAAATGTCTCGCACAGCAGTATTTCCAGGTTCGTTCGACCCGATTACACTCGGTCACGAATCAATTATTCAGCGCGCTCTTCCACTCTTTGATAAAATTATTATTGCAATAGGAATCAATTCCACTAAAGAAAGTTATTTTCCAATTGAAAAAAGAAAACTCTGGATTGAAAAAGTTTTTAAAGGAGAAAAAAAAATTGAAGTAAAAACTTATAAAGGACTTACAGTTAATTTCTGTAAATCAGTTCGCTCAAATTATATTCTTCGCGGGCTGCGTACTTCTGCCGATTTTGAATTCGAGCACGTGATTGCCCAGATGAACCGCGCGATGGAAGAAAAAATTGAAACCGTTTTTATTCTTTCTACTCCTGAACTTTCAGCAATTGCCTCAACAGTTGTACGCGATATAATTCGCAATGACGGTGATGCAAGCCAGTTTGTTCCATCTGCAATCAGAAAGGAACTGAAATAATTTTCCCGTGCGAAATTTTTCATTCATATTTTTTTTAATCTTCAACTTTCAATTTATAATTTGTAATTGCCAAAGCGTAACTATTAAGGGAAAAGTTGATTCAAGTTATCTCGCGGAAGAGAAAACTATTTACGCTTATACTTATGATGATTTTATTTCCTACAAAGACAAAGAACTTTCGTCCGACAAACTGGATGAAAAAGGGAATTTCAATCTGAGTTTCCCTATTGCAAATACAACTTACATTTTTCTAATGGTTGGAAATGCAAAAGCCGAAATGGTGGTTGAGTCAAATAAAACATATGAAATAAATTTTCTGAAAAAGGATTCAAATGCAGTAAACACGCTGAGCATTCCAGTTCCGGTGGAAATAGAATTTAAAAACTCAAATGAAACAGAATTAAATTTTCTCATAGCTGATTTTACAAGCCGGTATGAATCTTTTCTCGAAAACCATCGCGGAATGATTGCGAAAAAAGACAGCCGCATTTTCGGAAAGATTGACACAATGAAAACTCTTTCAAAGAAAAAATATTCAGCTTACAATAATTCTTACCTGAACAATTACATTGAATACACTTTTGCTTCGCTGGAAGAAAGCATTTCGCTTAAAGGTGATGAAAAGGTTTTTAAAAATTATATTCAGGGAAAACCGATTCAACGTTCCAATTATGATTATATGAGTTTCTTCAACCAGTTTTTTTCCGGCACAGCGGAAGGCATGATAAGCAAACCCGCAACACAAAATGAAATTGCTAAAGGAAATTTTTCTTCAATGCTCGAATATTATAAGCAAAATAAATTTCTTTCGAATGATACAATAAGAGAAGCTGTAGTGTTGAAATCATTGGCGATGACAAAAAATTATCCGGCAATAAAAATAAATTCTACTCTTTCAATTCTCGAGCAGGCAGAAAAAGAATGCAAATCACCGGAAAATAAAAAAGCCGCAGAGAATCTTCGTAAAAAATTATCGGTGATGAATATAGGAAAGCCCGCTCCTGTTTTTTATTTTCAAAATATAAATGGAAAAGAAGTTTCGCTGGCGGATTGCCTGGGAAAATTTGTCTATATAAATTTCTGGGCTTCGTGGTGCGCGAGCTGCACACAGGAAATGATGCTGATTCCTGAATTAAAAAAAATATACGGAAATAAAATCACCTTCGTCAGCATTTCGGTGGATAAAAATATTGACGCGATGAAAAATTTCCTGAAGAAGAATCCAAAAATGGACTGGACTTTTCTCTATTGTAACGATTATAAAAAAGCAAAAGAAGAATTCAAGGTACTCACAGTTCCTACTTATTATATGCTCGACCCGAAAGGAAATGTTTTTAAATCTCCTGCTGATAAGCCGCAGGACATTGAGCCCACATTTATCAGGATAAAAAAGAAGCAGCAATGAGAATTTCGCGCAGCGAAGAATAAATTTTATTCGAAACTTTTTTTACTTCTTCCTTTCTCATCCATTTCGCAATTTTAATTCCTTCTTCCGCCTGAGGTTTTGGTTTTGCAGAATCTCTACAGAGCATTTCATACCAGTATGTGCGTTTCAAATGCTGAACCTTGTTCACATAAAAAATATGATGAGAAGAAGGAAATTGTTTTACAATTCTCAAATGTTTCACTCCGCATTCCTCTTCCACTTCTCGAATGGCAGCCATCCCCGGTGATTCTCCTTTTTCTAGTTTTCCCTTCGGCAAATCCCAATGTCGGTTGCGGTAAATCATCAGCAAATTTCCCTTTTCATTTTTCACTACTCCGCCAGATGATTCAATATAAACAAACAGAGAGCGAAACACTTTCCAGATTCTTTCTTCGTCTCCTGTGATAAATAATTTTTTCAGTTTCGATTTTGAAAATAATTTCAATTCTCTGTGAAGAGCTTCCGCAGATAAAAATGAAATCGTCTTTGCATTCTTCTCACTATTTTTCGCTTCCGCAGAAGAAATTATAATACACTTCTCGCCTGAAAAAATCTTGTACATTTGTTAAACTAAAATTTATTTTATGATTGTAAGCCAGGACACCGCAATAAAAATCGCGGATTACCTGTTGCAAATTAAAGCAATAAAATTACAACCGCACAAACCTTTTGTGTGGGCGAGCGGCTGGAAAGCCCCGATTTATTGCGACAACAGACGCACACTTTCTTATCCGAAAATCAGAAATTTTCTTCGCGACCAGTTCATCAAAGTCATCAGCGACAAAATGGGAAAGGTGGATGTGATTTGCGGAGTTGCCACAGGAGGAATTGCGCACGGAATGATGATTGCCGATGCGATGAACCTGCCGTTCTGCTATGTGCGCGCGGAAGCAAAAGTGCACGGGCTCACAAATTTAATTGAAGGCGTTGTGGGCGCGGGACAAAAAGTTGTCATCATTGAAGATTTAATTTCCACAGGGAAAAGTTCTCTGAAAGCGGTTACTTCGCTGCGCAATGCCGGTTGCACCGTGCAGGGAATGATTTCCATTTTCACCTATAATTTCAAAGTGGCGGCCGATGCTTTCAAAAAAGAAAAATGCCCTGTGTTTCATCTCTGCGATTACGAAACGCTGATGAAAGAATCGCTGAAGAAAAAAACAATTACCAAAGAAGAACTCGCTCTTTTGAAATCGTGGCGCGAAGCTCCCGATAAATGGGGACAAGATGGTGCTCCGGTTTCTCCTTTAGGAAGGTTGGCTTGAACTTAATCTACTAATGTACCAATCGCTACTAATTTACTAATAGCAGCCATTTTATTTTCTTTCGGATTTAATTAGTACATTAGTACCAATTCGTAAATTAGTAGATATATATGAAAATAGAGAGCGACAAATCCGAAATCAATAAACCTTCTTCTGAAGTTTTTTCTTTCCTGACTGACTTCAATAATTTTCAGAAGCTGATGCCTCCGCAGGTAACCAACTGGAAAAGCACTGCCGATGAATGTTCATTCACCATCAGCGGAATGGCGAGCATAGGAATGAAAATCGTGGAGAAAACTCCGAACTCGAGAATAAAAATTTCTTCTGCAGGAAAAGTTCCGTTTGAATTCACGCTTGATATTCCTCTCACCGAAACCAGCGCCACACAAACTACCGGGCAACTAATTTTTGAATCAGACCTCAACCCGATGATGGCAATGATGGTTGAAAAACCATTGCGGAATTTTTTTAATGTGCTGGCGGGGAAGATGAAGGAAGTATAAATACAAGTTGCAGTTGGCAATAGGCAGTTGGCAAAATCACAAAACAAATTCCACCTCCTTAAAATCACATTCCAAATTTTTATTCTCTGTTTCCAAAATTAGTTTTCCGATTTTAGATATGCCTGTGATTTTTGCCATAATGGTTTCTCCTTTATAATTATAATCCGCCCATTCATTCAAGCGGTAAAGATTTTTCAGGTAATCGGAATCAATCTCCCCTCTCCTATGGGAGAGGGGCTGGGGGTGAGGTCGAAGTTGTAAATATCTTTTCTCAACGCACGAATAAAGTTCTACCAAACAATTTTCTAAATCAAAATTTTTTCCTGAAATTAATTTCAGCGATGTAGGATTTGGAAGTTCAGCCAAAAATTTTCCCTGGTTCACATTGATTCCGATTCCAACTATAGAATGGCTCAAATAATTTCCGCTTACAGAGTTTTCAATTAATATGCCTGCAACTTTTTTGTTACCTATATAAATATCGTTGGGCCATTTTATCTTGAGATGGTTGATGGTTAATGGTTGATGGTTGATGGAAAAAATAAAATCCAAAACTCCCAATGAAATTGTTTTGCTTAAAATAAATTGTTCATCAGGCTTCAAAAAAGTTGGCTTCAGCAAAATGCTTAGCGTAAGATTTTTTCCTGCTTCGCTTTGCCAATTCGTTCCTCGCTGACCTCTGCCCTGCTCTTGTTCATCTGCAATAACTGCTGTTCCTTCGGGCAAATTCTTTTCAGCGGTTAAATCTGACAAATAACTGTTCGTGGAATGAATTTTTTCCAGCTTGATACAATTTTTTCCGATGAAAATCGTCTTCATAATAGAAGCCAGTATGGGACAAAGATGGCAAGTATTCTGGAAGAAAAAGATTATCTTTGCTATCCTTATAAAATATGATTGCAACACTGAAGAAAACCAATAAAAAACAAACGACTGCCTCAAGTTTAGTGCGCTATGCCGTAAAAGGCATTGAAGAAAAAAAAGGAAACGAAATCGTCTGCATTAATCTCAAAAAAATTCCAAACAATGCCTGCGATTATTTTTTAATCTGCGAAGGAAATTCGAGAACGCAGGTTCAGGCAATCGCGGGAAGCGTGGAAGAGTTCGTGGAAAAAAATACGGGCACTCGTCCCTGGCACGTGGAAGGAATGGAAAATGGGGAATGGGTGCTGCTCGATTACGTGGATGTGGCGGTGCACGTGTTTCAGCCCGAAGCGCGAAGCCACTACAACCTGGAAAATATGTGGGCGGATGCGGAGATAAAAAAAATAAATGGAGACGCTTCGACTTCGCTCAGGGTGACAAAAGCAAAAGTAAAAAAGAAAACTTCGAAGAAAAAAGTAAAAGCGAAAACGAAAACAATAAAGAAAAAAGTAAAACGCAAAAAGTAAATCAGTGTAATCACGAAAAGAAAATAATGGCTGAAGAACAAAATATAAAAGACGAAGCTGCAAAAACTCCCCGCAAGAAAGGAAGTAAAAAAGAACTTGACCCGAAGGAGCAGTTGAAAAAAATAAAGGACAAACTTCCCAAAGGCGGAGGCAATTTTAATTTTTACTGGATATATATTGTGATTCTCATTGGCCTTGCGCTGATGTGGTTTCCGAATTTTACGGACAACATGCAGAAAATTGAGTGGCCTGATTTTGTGGAGAATGTTTTGAAGCCAGGCGATGTTCGAAAGATTGTAATCGTGAATGACCAGTCAGCAGAAATTTATGTAAAACCCGACCGCCTTAAAAATCCAAAATATGACAAAGTGCGCGAACGTCCGTTCACCAAAGAAATAAATCCCGGTCCGCACTTCGTAATGAAAGTGGAAAAAGAATCTTTCACACGCCAGTTGGATGAAATTCAAAAAGATTTAGACCCAAAAGATCGTGTTCTCCCCAGTAGTGAAAACCGTACTGGAATTTCGGAATACATGGGCTGGATAATTCCCATTTTGCTCATCACAGTAGTTTGGTTTATGCTCATGCGCAGAATGACAGGCGGTGGAGGAAGCGGTGGTCCCGGAGGAATTTTCAATATAGGAAAATCGCGCGCGGCACTTTATGATAAGGATACGCAAGTGAATGTTACGTTCAACGATGTTGCCGGATTGGAAGAAGCAAAAGTTGAAATAAAAGAGATAGTAGATTTTCTCAAGCAGCCGAAAAAATATACCGAACTCGGAGCGAAAATTCCGAAAGGCGCATTGCTCGTTGGTCCTCCGGGCACAGGAAAAACTTTGATTGCAAAAGCAGTGGCAGGCGAAGCGAAAGTTCCTTTCTTCTCGCTATCCGGTTCTGATTTTGTGGAGATGTTTGTGGGCGTGGGCGCTTCGCGTGTGCGCGATTTGTTCCGGCAGGCGAAAGAAAAAGCGCCTTGCATTGTTTTCATAGATGAAATTGACGGCATCGGGCGCGCGCGCGGAAGAGGAATGATTCAGGGTGCAAACGATGAACGCGAAAGCACGCTCAACCAATTGCTCACCGAGATGGATGGCTTCGGAACAAACAGCGGTGTGATTCTTCTTGCGGCAACTAATCGCGCAGATATTTTAGACAGAGCGCTTCTTCGTCCCGGACGTTTCGACAGGCAAATTTATGTTGACCTGCCCGATTTGCACGAGCGCGAAGCAATTTTCAAAGTTCACATTAAGCCAATCAAACTCGGCAACGATGTGCAACTGGATTTTTTGGCGCGACAAACTCCCGGATTTTCCGGAGCCGATATTGCAAACATCTGCAACGAAGCCGCGCTGATTGCCGCCAGGAAAAATAAAAAAGAAGTCAACCGCCAGGATTTTCTGGATGCAGTTGACCGCGTGATTGGCGGACTTGAAAAGAAAAATAAAATTGTTTCAACAGAAGAGAAAAAAGTAATTGCTTTTCACGAAGCAGGGCATGCTTCTGTAAGTTGGCTGCTCGAACACGCACATCCGTTGGTGAAGGTTACTATTGTGCCTCGCGGAAAATCGCTTGGAGCCGCATGGTATCTTCCCGAAGAAAGACAAATCACTACCAAGGAACAAATCCTCGATGAACTTTGCGCTGCGCTGGGCGGAAGAGCGGCTGAGGAAGTTGTGTTCGGAAGAATTTCTACCGGAGCGCTGAGCGATTTGGAAAAAGTTACCAAGCAATCCTACGCCATGGTGATGTATTTCGGACTGAATGAAAAAATCGGCAACATCAGTTTTTATGATTCAACCGGAGCGTATGAATCTTCTTTTCAGAAACCCTTCAGCGAAAAAACTGCCGAGCGGATTGATATACAGGTAAGCGAAATAGTTGAAAGCGCCTACAAGCGCGCGAAAGAAATTTTATCTGCGCATAAAGAAGGTTTGACAAAACTTGCCACGCAGTTGCTGGAGAAAGAAGTTATTTTCAAAGAAGACCTTGAAACAATTTTCGGCAAACGCCCGTGGCAAACCGCAGAGGAAAAACAGGAAATAAAAAAATCAGCAAACCCGATTGAGAACGGGCGCAGCGCAGAAATAAAAGTTGAAACCAATTCGAACGGAAGTGAAACAAAAACTTCCGAGAGCAAAGAAGAAAAAAATTCTGCTTGATGTACGAAGAAAGCACCACCCGCGAAAAAATTCTCAAGAAAGTCAGGAAGGCGCTGATAGAAAAATCCGCCAAAAGTTCCAATGTAGATTTCGAAAAAGATATTTTTTCAAAAGCCGAAGAGCCGCTTGAAATTCTTTTTGCACAGCAGTTCACCAAACTCAACGGAAAATTTTGTTATTGCGAAAATGAAAATGAACTCTGCGCTCAACTTTCTGATTTGATTTCAGAAAATAAATGGACAGGCGTTTTCTGCTATGAGAAACAAGCAAAAGAAATTCTGAAGAAAGCAAAAATTTCTTTTTCAGAAAATGAAAAGGATGTGAAGCACACAAACGCTGGAGTTACTTTTTGCGAATCGCTTTCCGCGCGCACAGGAAGCATTCTCATTTCTTCGAAGCAAACTGCAGGAAGAAAGCTGGCGGCATTTTCGAATTATCATATTGTCATTGCGTATACTCACCAGTTAGTTTACACTATTAAAGAATCGCTGAACGCGATTAAAAAGAAGTACGGAAATAATTTTCCTTCCATGTTTGTAAATATTGCCGGACCTTCCCGCACAGCCGATATTGAAAAAACTCTTGTGCAAGGCGCACACGGACCAAAAGAGATTTATGTTTTTTTAGTGGATGAATAGCAGCAGCCGTCATTCATTGTCATTCGCTTCGCTGTCATTCAATAGTCATACATTTGTAGATTCGCTGCAATTAGTTATCCGAACATGGATTGGGTTTGCATTTATACCTCCTCGAAACCGCAGAATGCTGAAATGATAAAAGCATTGCTTACCCATAATGAAATTAACAGCGTGGTGGTGAGCAAGCAGGATTCTTTTTACAAGTTTGGCGAGTACGAAGTGTATGTGAACCGCGATGATGTGGTGAAAGCAAAGTTCTGCCTCTCCCAAACCAGCTCTGAAGGTGAGGGCTCAAATTCATAATTCGTTACATTCGTAAAAGATTCGTAATTGGTAATCATGAATAATTTCTGGACAAGAACTATTACAGGTGCCGTGTTTGTGGCGGTAATGATTGGCTGCATCTGGTGGAATTACTGGTCGCTTGCCGGTTTATTTTTTCTAATCATTTTTTTAGGATTGTGGGAATTTTATTCGCTGGCAGAAGTAAAAAATATTCATCCGCCAAAAATTCTTGGCATCCTTCTCGGAATTTCAGTCATGCTTTTTTTTGTTTCACTGGGAAAATTGCGCGATGAATATATTTCATGGTCATCAATTGCTGCGCTGGGGATTTTCTTTTTGCTTTTTGCAGTTGAATTATTCCGCCAGTCCGAAAATCCTTTTGCAAATATTTCTTTCGCAGTGTGCGGAATATTTTATATTGTTCTTCCCTTCGGATTGCTGATACTTATTTCTTCGTCAGGCGGAATATTTTCTTCATGGGAATTCAAACCGCATCCCGTTCTCGGGTATTTTTTTCTCCTCTGGGCGAACGATACGTTTGCTTACCTCGTTGGCAGAGCCATCGGAAAAAGAAAATTGTTTGAGAGGATCTCTCCGAAGAAAACATGGGAAGGAACCATTGGCGGAATTCTCTGTACGCAGGGAATTGCATATTTACTTTCCACATGGTTCACCGAATTTTATTTGATGGATTGGATGATTATCGGATTTATGGTTTCCGTTTTTGGAACGCTGGGAGATTTGGTGGAAAGCATGTTCAAGCGGAGTTTAGGCGTGAAAGATTCCGGAAACATTTTGCCCGGGCACGGAGGAATTCTCGACAGGTTTGACGGAGTGTTTCTCTCTGCGCCTTTTGTGGTAACTTATATTGAGATGTTCACTAAAACTTCCTGACAAGTTTTGCATACGCGCCCATTCCATAGGAGGTTTGCGCAATTCCCGAAAAAAGATAATTATCGGCAAGATGAACGGAATATTTTTTACCTAAGTCGAAATAAGTTTCCAACCCTGCATGAAATTTTCCAAAGCCGCCATAGCCCGTAATGTAAGCGACATGAAAATTTTGTTTTCGTCCGAAATTGAAATGAAACTTTAAATAGAAATACGGATACGCGGAAGTGTTGAAATAATATTTGAATCCTTTTTCCACCGCAAAAGTTTTTCCGTAAGAAGTTTTTGTGTGAATGTCGAGCGTGGCGGGAATATATCTTGAATAAAATCCCCTCTGAATTTTTGCATTGCGGTTCATGAGATGATTGGTGTTGGAAGATGAAAACGCGTTGCTGTCCAGATGCACAAGGTCTTTCACCGTTAAGCCGCTGAAATAATAAAATGAATCCACCGCGTAATGAAGCGAGTTGTTGTTCCATCGGATGAAACCCAAATCGTTTACCGCAAAAGTTATTCGTCCGGGCTTTCGCATGAAGGTGTAAGGAAGTTCATAGAAAAAATCGGTGGACAAACCCATACCGTTCTGGGAAAAAAATTTTGTCTTTGCCGTGTCGCTCTGGTAAACATCCATTCGCAGCGGAAGGGTGAGGTAAGTGCCGTCATCGGCAGTGAAAAGCCCCTGCGTGTTTCCGTCAATAAATAAATTCTGGTCACCGCTCAAAAGGGAAAAAGCAAAACCATACGAGCCGTGCGCTGCATCGCCATCCCATTTCCAGCCGAAACGAAACTGCTGATAGTGTAAAGAATTTACGCGGGAGTTCCAGAGTTTGGCAGTATCGCCTTCAAATATTTTGTTGCCGTAAAAAATCACATCGAACAAGTCCCTGGAGAAACTTGCACTGAGATATTTCCTGTCGAAAAAAGAAAATGAAAATGCCGGCTTATTTTTTCCTTCGAGAGAATGAAAAGTGTACGTGAATCCGGTTTTCATTTCGCCACCGAGGCGGTTTTCAAAACTTAAATTATCGGAAACCTGGCTCTTGATTTCATTGGTGAGAAATTTCCCGGTGTAATATGACTTGATAAATTCATTCGTAATGGCATTGGAGTTGACATAGCCATCGAAAATAAATTCGAGCGACTGTTCGGATTTTTTTACCACAGGAATCGAATCCTGAGAAAAACAATTGGCAGTCGGCAGTTGGCAGTTGGCGAAAAGAAAAATTAAAAAAATGTTACTTCGTATTTTTCGTGCCATTTCGGTTTTCGATGATTTATTTTTTCCCGAATGTATAATTAAAATCGCCCACTAATTTCACGTTCATGGCATAGAAGGAATAAATTTTTACATAGTTGGGTTGTCCGCTGGTGTTAAATTTTATTTTCAAATACATTTTTTTTGTGGACTGCAGCAGCGCCATTTTGTTTTCGTCAACAGGAATGGTAAGTTTGGTTTTCTTTTTGCCGATGCAGATGTAATTTGCATCGAGCGAAGGAGCAAGAATAACATTTGGCGCGCTGATGAGCGAATCAACAATTTGCATTTTATCATTCAGCAAATATAACTGCGCTTCTGCGGAAAAAGGAAAACCATTGTCGGCATAGAGATAAAGATTTCCATGATTCACATTGCCTGCTTCTTTTCCCAGATTAAAATTCACCGTGTCTGCCATCGTAAGATTATTGGCAATGAGCGAAAGCGGAATGGTCATGTTCATTTCCGTTTTGATTAACTTATTGCGGTAAATAAAATCATTGCTGCCCGAATTATTTCCGAGCGGATTAATTTCCAACTGCATTTTATAACTGAGTTCATCGGGCATGTTGTTTACAAACGGAAGTATGTTTGAATTGGAAGGCGTGATGGCGTATGTATAGTTCGAGGCGGTAACCGTTCCGTTATTGTCGAGTGCGCGGGTAACATTAATGGGCGAGTTGATGATAGAATGCTGAAGCGCCACAGTGGTTTTTGTGCGCGAGTTCACCGAAGAAAGATTATTAATGGTGAGCCGCGCATCTACGCCCACATTGTTTTCAATGTTGAAGTCAATATCAATGTCCTGAAGTTTGAGCGTTCCATCAATAATGTGTTTGAATAAAGAAAAACTTGTGCTGTCAGTAATTGTTGTAACCGAACTTCCGAAATATCCTTTGGCGTATTCGGGCACCATGCCTATGAAACCGCTTGATACTTTTATGTTATCGCCTGGGAAAATCGTGTCCTTCCCCGCATCACTGCAATTCACTTTCACGCTGGTTTCCGTAACCATGGAATTGTATTTTGTTCCGCTCTGCCCGCGCAGGTCAAAGTTGTAGCCACTCAAATCAAAAACGGAAGTAATCTTTCCCGGAGTTGTTCCGGATTTTGCCGGAACAGTTATCACTTTATCGAAAGCAATTCCGCTTTTATCCTTCGCTTTCGGAATCAGGTATTCCACATCCAGCATTTTCCGTGTTTTATTCTCCAGCGCTATTTGCAGTTTGCCCGAATGAATAATTAATTCAGAAAGTTGAACCGAGCCGGCATCAAAATAATTGTCATTGGGGTTGGGCGGAATAATTTGCGTGCAGGGATACACCACCAAAATGGTGGGAGAAAAATAAACCGTATCTACCGTAGTGTCAGGAATGGTAACGGTGCTGTACGAATAAAGTTTTGTGTTGTAAACCAACTCAAGCGAGTTATCGGGCTTGGTGTGCAGCAGCGTCTCGGGAATAATATTATCAATGGTGAGCGAAGAGTTGATGAGCGGCAGCACAAAATCAGCATCCCACGAAGGCGTGCCTTTGCGGCAGGACGAAAAAACAAGTAACAGGTAAGAGGTAAGAAGTAAGAAATAAAACTTTTTTCTATGCAGAAACATGACTGAAAATTTTAGCAGCCCAAAGGTAGAACAAATAGCGAGAAAGAAAAACTTTATAGATTCCAGAAAAAAATTTATACCTTATTTTTTCTTAGGAGGATAAAACCATAGCCGAGAATAATTCCCGCCAGCCCGCCAATGAGCAGCGACCACGAAACTTTGGGGCTGTAAGGTTTATGGCGCACTTCAAAATCGCGGATTATGCGAATGGCTTTTTCTCCGCGAAGCAGCAGGTTGTTGTTCTCTAATTCTTCCTTATATAAGGTAAGCACCTCGCGGTAAGAACTGAGCGGGTCAAGCGGCTGCCCGAAAACAAAACCGGCAGGAGTTCCGCGCGGAACAAGATGATTGGCGATAACTTTTTTCAGCGTGTCAAGTTCCACCAACTGCCGTTCAATTTTTGAATTCACCGAAGCAAGTGTTTGCTGGCGAATGTTTTTTTCAAACATGGCAGCAGGATTTTTTTCAAAGTAATTCAGAAGAACGGGCTTCAGCGAATCAAACAGTTTAAAATCTTTTACAAAAACTTCTATTCTGAAAGGCAGTCCGAGAACAACCGTGTCTTTATTCTTGTAACGCTCCGCCAACTTCTCATCAAAATTACTAAAACGGATTTTTACAATTTTATCTGCTGCCTCCGCGCTGATGCCGAGCCGCTGCGCAAGCACTATGGGCATATCATCGTCCACGTATTCTTCCAAATCATTTACCATCTGCGCGCACATATCATTGGGAAGATAGTTTGAACTGAGAATAATATCAGCAGCATACACGGGCTTTTTCAGTTTGAAGAAAGCAAAGCCGCCAGCCATTCCTATCAAAAGAAAAATAAACAGCATCAGAAGATTTCTGAAAGAAAAAAGGAAAAAACCGGATATGGATTTTTTCAGGAAAGAAAAAAAAATCTTTGCCGCTGTGAAAAGATTTATTTCGTCAGATGATTGGCTCACAGAGGGCAAACTTACTATTTTTTATTCAAGTTACTTTAATAGTAAATTTGTTTCGCAAATTCTACGGGTTTTTCTTCAGGATTATTTTTAATATGCTAAGAACGGAATCATACAGGAAAGGAATTATTTATTCTTCAATAGGTAATTTTATTTCCAAATTTTTATTTTTCTTACAGGGAATTATGGTTGCTTATTATTTTGGAGCTCAATCAAAAACCGATGTATATTTCTATTCTATTTCGTTCATCACTCTAATTGCCTATTTTATAAATACACTTGATTCTTCTGTGCTTATTCCCGAATCCATGCGCCTTTCGGAACAAAAGGGGAAAAATGAGTCAATGAAATTCCTGAATTTATTTTTTTATTTCTATCTTTTATTAGGAACATTGTTAAGTGTAGTTTTTTTTCTTGAGCCGGTAAAAATATTTTTACTTCTGTCAAAATTTGATTTAACTGTTTTAACACAAAACAACCAAATGCTTCTTTTTTCCATACCGCTTCTCACGTTAATTATTCTTACCGGATTTTTAGGAAACATCATGGCGTCTTATAAATATTTTACTGTGCCCACAATAGTTTCCTCTGTAAATAATATTTTTGCAATACTTTTTCTACTTTTGTTTCACAATTTATTTAACGTAACAAGTTTATACATCGGCCTGTTGATTTCCTACTCTCTCAATCTCTTTTTGCTGATTTACCTGATGAGAAAAAAACTTCAATGGAGTTTTTCTTTTAAGCTCCAAAAACTTGAGAAAAGAATTATTAATAATATTTTCTTTGCGCAAGGTGGAAATGCTTTGTCTTTGTTGTCAAGCATACTTCCCATTTATGCTTTGAGCGGATTTGGTGCTGGAGTTATTGCTTCAGTAAACTTTGGACAAAAAACTGCAGAAGCGCCCAACCAGGGAACGGTTCAATTTTCATCAGTACTTGGAATAAAATTTAATGAACTTTATGCAAAGCACGACTACGATTCTTTAAATAAAATATTTCTTTCCTCTGTTAAATTTCTTTTGTTCGTTTGCACGCCCTTCAGCGCAATTATGTTTTTATTCAGCGATGAAATTATTTCGCTTCTTTTTCGTCATGGCGCTTTCAGCGCAGAATCTGCGGAATTGTCGTCAAAAGTCTTTAAACTGTTTGGATTTTTATTGCCATTATACGGAGTTAATACTGTGGTTGCCCGATTATTTATGGCAGGGCAAAAATTAAAAGAGGCATTTTACAACCAACTCCTGCTAAATTTACTTATCATCATCCTAACAATTATTGGAATAAAATATTTTGGAGTGGCCGGTTTTCCGTTTGCATTTCTTGCAGTGTATACATTCAGTATTCTTTCTTATTACGCGTGGATGAATTTTGTTTTTCCTTTCATTAGATACATAGAAATATTTGCTTATATAGTAGAACTTATTGTTCTAAATGGGTTAATCGGGTGGTTTATTTATTGGCTAAAAAATTTATTTTTTATTTCTTCTTTATTAAATTTAATTAGTGGCGTAAGTATATATTTTATATTGCTGCTTTTGATAAATTATTTTTTAAAAGTAAATGATGATATTGCAAAATACACTATAAAATTTTTAAGAAAAAAAATCAGACATGAGAGCAAGTGAAGAGATTCAACAAGGAAAAAGGTTTTCATTTGGAAAAAACTGGTCAGAATTTTTACAAATAGTTAATGAGGAACGAGTAAATGAGTCCTTATCATCGCTTCAAAAATTATTAATGCTTGAAAATTTAAAAGATAAAACATTTTTAGATGTTGGCTCTGGTAATGGATTATTTAGTTTAGCTGCTAAAAAACTTGGTTCTTCTTTTATCCATTCATTTGATTATGATGAATTATCTGTTCAATGTACATTGGAAATGAAAAAAAAAAAATTTCCTGAAGATTTAAATTGGAAAATAGAATTAGGTTCTGTACTAGATACTAATTATTTAAAAACAATTCCACAGTTTGATATTGTTTACTCTTGGGGTGTATTGCATCATACTGGAAATATGAAATTGTCATTTGAAAATATTTTAAGCAAAGTAAAGAAAGGCGGTCTTCTTTGCATTGCAATTTATAATGACCAAGGAATTATTTCCCGGTTTTGGAAACTTATAAAGCGAACTTACTGTTCAGGATTCTTGGGAAGAACATTTGTGCTTTCAGTATTTATCCCCTATTACACTATAAAATTTTCCGTTATTGGTTTATTAAAATATGGAAATCCTATAAAATATTTTAATGTCTATAAAAAAAACAGGGGGATGTCTGTATATCATGATTGGATTGACTGGCTTGGAGGATTACCTTTTGAAGTTGCAAAGCCAGAAACACTAAAAAAATATTTTGAAGAAAAAGGATTCATCACAACAAATATGATTATAACAAAAGGTTTGGGATGCAATCAGTTTGTATTTAAACGAGTATTATAATGTGCGGCATTGCAGGTATATTTCATTTCGATGAAAGCAGAAATGCAGACAAGTCATTACTTAAACGCATGTCTGATTCCATTGCGCATCGAGGACCTGATGGAGAAAATTATTATTGCTCGCAAAATATTGGTCTTGCACACAGACGTCTTTCCATTATTGATTTATCTACCGGAGACCAACCTATGTTCAACAATGAGAAAAGCATTACAATAATTTTTAACGGGGAAATTTACAACTACATTGAACTTCGAGATGAATTAAAAAAGTTAAGTCATAAGTTCAAAACAAATTCAGATACTGAAGTAATTATTCGCGCATACGAGCAGTGGGGATTTGACTGCCAGAATAAACTAAATGGCATGTGGGCTTTTTCGCTTTGGGATAATAAAAAGAAACAACTTTTTTTATCACGTGACCGTTTGGGAGAAAAACCTCTTTACTATTCAACTTTCGATAATTCATTCATTTTTGGTTCTGAAATAAAATCACTTTTAATGTATGGATGTCCTGCAACTCCTAATCTTGAGTTGACAGAACTTTATTTAAGTCTTGGTTACATTCCGGCACCATATACTTTTTATAAAAATATTTTTAAGTTACAAGCCGGACATTACCTTGTTGTTTCAAATAATTCTATTACAGAAAAAAAATACTGGGATATGCCTATGATTGACGAGCGCAAAATGATTTCGGATAAAAAAAATGTTTATGAAACCTATTCAACTCTCCTCAATGATTCTGTGCAAATAAGGATGCGAAGCGATGTTCCTTATGGCGCTTTTCTCAGCGGAGGGCTTGACTCTGCAAGCGTAGTTGCGCTTATGAGTAAATTGACAAGTTCGCCTGTCCGCACATTTACAATTGGTTTCAAGGAAAAATCTTTTGACGAAAGAAATCTTGCAAAGGAAGTTGCTGAAAAATTTAAAACCAATCATGAAGAGTTTGCTGTTGAGCCCGAAGTGTTCGATGATGAGTTAAAAAAAATCATCAGCCGGTTTGATGAACCCTTTGGAGATTCTTCCGCAATTCCTACAGGATACGTTTCAAAAATTGCAGCACAAAAAGTTAAAATGGTCTTGACAGGCGATGGTGGCGATGAAGTATTATCCGGGTACGAATCAAACAGAGTAGAGAAATTTGCAGAGCAATATCAACATTTGCCACACATCATACGAAGAGCCATGCCCGGTGCAGTTTCTGTGCTGAGCAATTTTTTTTCCGGAAACATCCGGTATAAGTTGAATCGCATTTCAAAGGCACTATCATTTTCAAATAAAACTTTTGATGAACGCCTTATGGCAAAATCATGGTGCAAACCTGAATTGGCAGAAAAATTAATTCAGCATTCTGAAAAACAGATTAAGCTTTCTGATTTTATTCACAATCTTTTTGAAAAATATCCTGTAAAAAATCCTTTCTATCAATTAATGTATTTTCAGTTTAAAGTTTTGCTGCCCGATGATTTTCTTACGAAAGTTGACCGCATGAGCATGGCTTACTCTCTTGAAACACGTGTTCCTTTTTTAGATTATCGCTTGATTGAATTTATGATGCATGTTCACCGCGATGTAAAAATGAACGGCTATGAAAGAAAAAGTGTTTTAAGAAATACAATCGGAAAGCAACTCCCCTCTTCTCTTCTTCGCGCACCCAAGCGAGGATTCAGTATTCCTCTCCGTGAATGGTTCAAGGATAAAGCATTTGAACAAAAACTTCAGTCGCTTTATAATTCCGATTTTGGATTATCTTCTTCTCTTATAAAAGAATTAGTTTCCCAAAATGCAAGCGGTAAAGAAGATTTAGGAAATTTGTTGTGGATGCTTTTTATTTATAAGAAATGGATTGAAAAATCATGAAACTGAAATTTTCTTTCCTTCACATTGGAATTTATTTATTAATTCTTTCGCTCTTTCAGGGTAGTTTCATTATTCAATATTCTGCTTTGTTTATTTTCATTCTGATTTTTCTTTTTACGCAACAACCTGTAATTAAAAAAAATATTTTTCTTTTTATTCCTGTCCTGCTTATTTTAGTTGCTTTTATTTCTTATATCTATAATTACATTAATGAAAGTGCCGATGGTTATACGTTTTTATTCTGGATTTTTTCATATCTGCCGCCAATCATATTAATGTGGATCATTATTTCATGCGCAGAGAGAATAGATTTTTTCAATGCGTATAAATTTTATAAATGGTTGGTTTATTTTCAATCTTTCTTACTGATTATTTCTGCAATTCAAAATCATAAATTTATTGTAGGCGACCCGGCCAAAGGCACAGTGGGTGACGCTAATTGGGTTGCCTTTCATATTTGTGTTGTACTTTTGTATGAAATAGTCCGGATAATTATTTTATCAAAACAAGGAAAAATTTCTTTCACTAAAAATTTTTCTTCGTTTGCAGAAATATTATATTTTCTTGTTGTGTTGCTTATTCCTGAATCAACTGCAAATCTTGGATTCATGATAATAATAATCGGATTTATTTTTTTCAATGAATATCTTTTACGTTATGTAAATTTTTTCAGAATAGTCCTTTTTATTTTAATTTCTATTTGCATAATTTTTTTTGTTTCCAAAACGTATGTATATGAACGGCTGGAAGATGCTGTTGTTAAACTTCAAAAAACCGAGATAGAAAAAAATCCATATTTATCAAAAGTCAAGATTTATAAAAATCTTTTTAGCGGTGAACTTTACAGTCAAACAAATTGGCTGCTCGGTTCAGGACCGGCTACTTTCACCAGTCGTAGTTCCGTTATGCGCATGCCCGATGAACGAGTAAATGAATTTCCCATTGAACTTCCCTATTTCAAAAGCGAACTTTTTAAAAAATATATTTCCCCCATTTATGCCAATTGGAGAAAAACAAGAGAGCAATATGGAAATTTTGCTTCGCCACAAACAACAATAATTTCTGTATCGGTTGAACTTGGCCTGGCTGGAATTTTTATTTTCATTCTGCTTTTTTATTTTATTTACAGAAATAATAAAATCAAACATTATAGTAATGAATTTTTAAACTTGAAGAAATTTGTTCTTTACGTTACATTATTCTATTTTACAAATTTGTTTTATTTGAATTTCTGGGAATATCCTATTATTACTTTCACATATATCGTTTTTATATTTTCAATTTTGTACAATGAAAATCTTTCAACCACAAGAATAGTTTATGAGCATTGAGAGGCCAATTCTGATTCTTATTCAATCCACCGACTCCCCTATTCAGGAACATCTTAGTAAAGGAATTTGGTCCCGGCAGGAATTTACTTTAAAGCAATATGCAAAAAAGTTTTTAGTTTACTATTACACCTGCGATTCAAAAAATTTTCAATCAATAATGCCTGAAGGTGTGCTTCATAAAAAGCGGGAAATAACTTCTTCCGTATTTGGCATTCGGCATATTTTATATTATTTTTTTTTACTACTCAGTTCTTTCAAGTGGAGAAAACATAATTGTGTAGTGAGAATTATTGGTGTGAATGTTCCCGTAATTCCCTTATTAAAATGCATTTCAAAAAAATATTTTATAATCAGCTACCAGTTTGACTGGACATACGGAATGAAAAAAGATTATAAGGGAATAAAGCCACTCGTTTCTGCCTTTGTACAAAGATGGGTAATTAATTCTGCCGACCATCTTATTTGCACCACTCAATGGCTGGCAGACATTGCAAAAACGAGATACGGGAAAAAAAATATTACTATAATTCCAAATTATGTCAATACAGAAATTTTCAAACCCTCTGCTGAAAAGAAAAAACAAATTGTATTTGCCGGAAGATTGCACTGGTCAAAAGGGATAGATATTTTAATTAATGCCTTTAAAAGGTTTTCTAAAATAAAAGATGATTACAAACTATTGATTCTTGGAATTGGTGAAGAAGAAAAAAGATTAAAACAGTCAACAATAAGCAATAAAAATATTTTTTTTACCGGTGCTCTTTCTAATAATAAAGTGGCAAAAATTTTCAGCGAATCTGAGATTTTTGTTTTACCCACAATAAATATGGAAGGCCATCCTAAAGCTCTTGTGGAAGCAATGGCTTCCAGATGCAAGTGCATTGCATCAAATGTTCCCGGGAATAACCATGTATTAAAAGAAAGCAACTCAGAATATTTTCTTTTCGAAACCAAAAACCCAATCGATTTATGTAATAAACTTATCTTTGCTACTCAAAATCATTTTTCTCACCAATACGATTATGCCTTAAAAATGTACTCTGCCTATACGTGTTTTGATAAAGAGTTTCAAATTCTTAGCGAAAAGAGGATAACATTCTGAAACCTTTTTCCAAAAACTGCGTAAGGATAGCGCAAGTGCAGATTCTGGATCCCTTATGAAAAACATTTCCCATTTTTTACTTTTTTTATTGTTTTTTTGCATTTGTATTCAAAATTCTGCCCAGGAAATTATTCGTGATACAAATATTCAGCTTATCACACCTTCTGCAAATTTTTCATTTAACATGAATGGTTTTCTTGATGGAGAAAATACTCTGACAAGAAATCCTTATACGAAAGTTTTTGAGCCGATGCTTCAAATAAAAATGACAAACAATGGAAATAAAAAAATATATACTCCAAGATTAGTGTTCAATAACCGCAAAAGATGGTTTACTATTGACGATATGCGCAATGAATGTTTTGCTGGAGCAGTTACAGAAAAAGATAAAGCCCTTTCTCTCTGGAAATTTTTCAGGGATAACCGAGTACATGACTTAGGTCCTGACATGACTGACAATATCAGTGATCCTGTAAAGCTTTTGGGAGTATATGGATACGGGTTATGTTACAACACAAATTATTCAATGTGTTTTCTTGCTCAAACTTATAGTGCCTTCCCCTATAAAGGTTATGCGCCTCAGGGGTTGCACTATGTTTCGGAATTAAACTTTGGAAGCCGCTATGAGTATATTGATAGCGATATAGAAACCTTTTACCTGAAAAATGATAATACTACTCTTGCCAACTCAAAAGAAATTTTTAGTGATAGAACTCTTATTCGCAGAACCAAGCATTATGGAATAGAAAATAATTTTAAACCAGACATAAATAATTACGTGGCTAGTTTATATTATAAAAACGATTCGGCTTATTATTTTGGTTATATGGCGGAAAATTCCTATCACAAATTAGATTTTAATTTACGCCCGGGAGAATCAATACTCTATGACTGGACAATGCCTTTGCAAATACACAACGATAATTTTATTTCCAATACTCAAAAAATTATTTACAATTCTCCTTATTCACTTTCCTCTCATCAAGATGCAATCAGCACTTTATTGCTGAATAATAATCCTCAAACAAACAGTGCGAAAAATTCTGTTGCAGCTAATGGAGAATTTTATTTCAAAACAAATTTTTATAATGCACCTCTTTCTGAGTTGGTAGATTATTATTCTAATCTTAGTGTCGATTCCTCTAACGAAGGAGGAATTTACTTAGAAACTGTTTCAACGCCAGGAATCATAGTAATAAAGGTAACTTCTCCTTTTGTAATTGTCAATGGAGAAATTGCCGGAAAATTTGAACGCTACAATAGCAATGACAGTATTAATATTTTTTTCTCAAAAGATTCTTCACTTTGGAAAGAAGTAACACATGTTAATCTGACAGGAAAATTTAACCAAACTTTTAATTTATCTTCCTTTATTGATGGAAGTAATTCCAATGCACTTTACAACTATTATCTCAAATTTTTACTTTCCTCGCAAGATTCCATTCAATCTCTTCGAATAGATTCGCTTGAAATTCGTTCACAGTTTCAGGTTAGCAAATTTTTCCTTCCTCAGTTAAAACTTGGTTCAAATCAAATAGAATATTCAGATACTAATTCAAATGGCAGAGATTTGAATATTGAAATTCGCTGGAAAGAATCCACTTTAAACACTCCGCCAGATCAGATTAATTCACCATTATTTCCGCAAGATACTTCTTCTGTTAATAATTTGAAATTTACTTTTTCCTGGACTAAACCTTCTGACCAGGATGGAGATGCAATTGTAAATTATGAATTTCAGTTGAGCGACCGTTCAGATATGAAATTTCCCTTGTCCCCAACTTTTGAAACATATATTAGTGAAACGGATAGTATCAATGTTAATCCTTCTTTCAATATTCCCCAATTCGGTTTGCTGAACGATGGTACAAAATATTACTGGAGAGTTCGGGCAAAAGACAATCGCGGAGCGTGGGGGAATTGGAGTCCGGTTTGGTCTTTTGTTCCTCATGGTGTGATGCCTCCTTTAAATGTTGCATCAACTATAACGAAGGACAGCATATTAATTTCCTGGCAGCCAAACACAGGAGAAAATCCTGCCTATTACGAAATTCATGGAAGCAATGAATGGCTTGGTTTTTCTCCGGATAGTTCTACCTTAATTGGAAAAACTTTTTCAACTTTTTACTCATTGCCCTTGAATGCCGACAATAAATTATTCTATCGCATAATTGCTGTTTCGCAAACTGACGAACAAAGCTCTCCTTCAGATGTTTTGGAATTGCCTTATCCACATTCGCAAATAAAAATTGATTCTGTCTTTCCGGAAAAATTGTATTTGCTTACTAATACTCCTGTTTCATTAAATTATTTTAGAGTTAATCCTTCAACATATTCAATCGTAAATCATCAAGATGATTTTATAACCACAATTCTTTATGCCCCTTGGTGGATTTCATCTTCTGGAAATAGTGCTTCGGGTTTTGCAGATTCATCTATTTCATTTGGCATATTGGCAGATTCCTCAAAGGGAAAAATTTCAGAGAAGTTTATTTCAACAACAACTAATCAATCACAAACAATTATCTTTTATTTGCCTTCAGCATATAAAAATTCCTCGCCCAACATTAGCAACATTACTCCTATGGCAATTGCCGGAATGCCTTTCAAAGATTCTATTTTAATTTCAGATTTAGATTTGCCTTATGGAGATTCGCTGATTTCTATTTCGATTTCTAATACGCCCGCATGGATGCAAACAAATATTTCGGACAATAAAATTCTTTTATCCGGAGCACCAGCTTTTTCCGATACCGGAAATTCAATGATTGTAATTTCTGCAATGGATAGATTCCATAGTCAGGAAATAAAAAATGATTCTTTCTCAGTCCTAATTCCTCTTAAAGTTTCTTTTGCTCACAGCAATGGAAAATGCACTTCACAAGTTTCATTTTTCGACTCTTCAATACTTCATGCACCGGACGACACCATTGTTTCTTGGAATTGGAATTTTGGCGATGGAAAAACAAGTTTCATACAGAATCCAATTCATACGTATGACCCTTCGGGAAATTATCTTACTACTTTGAATGTTACAACCAATTACGGTTTCAATAATGCTTTTCAAAATCCTGTTCAGGTTTCTTCTCCTCCTTCTACATATTTCACAACTCAAATGAACTGTTCCGCTGATTGGGTTTGCTTTTTCGACAACTCAACAAGTAACGGAGGAAATATAATTTCATGGCTTTGGAACTTTGGAGACGGTGACACAAGCAATCAACAAAATCCTTCTCATCTTTATGCATCTTCGGGCACTTATTCAATTGTGCTCACTGTAAGTTCTGATTCGGACTGCGCGAGCAATTTTGCCGATACTATAAATGTTTTCTTATCTGTTACTTCTGCCCCATCATTGACTCATACTAATGACTTTGAAATTTCCCCAAATCCAGTTAGCAACTATTTCACTCTAAAACTGTATGATGAAATGGCTTCGGGAATTCTTCGGATTTATAATTCGGTTGGCCAACTGGTATATTTTGAACAGATTCATGATGGAGAATTGAAAAAAGAAATTCATATTGAAAATTCTTCTCAGGGAATTTATCATTTGTACATTCGTACAGCAGAAAAGCAGTGGGAAACAAAATTTCAAAAACTTAAATAACTGCATTCTGATTTTTTCTTTTAATAATTTTTTCCGTGAATAAAAAGATAAGGTTAGTTGTTATCGGACCCAGAGGTTTTCCCAATGTGCAAGGAGGAATAGAAAGTTTTTCGGAAAAATTATATCCTCATCTCATTGAAAAAGGATACTGCATTCAGGTTTTTTCTATTAAACGCTATGCCAGCCATAAAGAATGGAATGGAATAAAGTTTATTCATATTCCTACTCCATCATCTAAAATTTTTGAAAGGCCGCTATATAATTTTTTATCCACTATTTATTGCATTTTCAAACGCCCGGATTTAATTCATATTCACAGTATCGCTTCAGGAACTTTTATTTTCTTTTTGAAATTATTCGGACTAAAAATTATTGCAAGGTATAATTCGCAAGATTATTTACATGAAAAATGGAATGTATTTGGAAAAATAATATTAAAAAATTCTGAGCACCAATTTTTATTGACAGATTATATTATTACTAACAATAAAACATACCTTAAACATCTGCAAGCCAAAGGAAGAAAAAATAACATAACGCTTATTCCAAACGGAGTTGAAAAAAATAGCAGAGAAAAATATAATGGATTGCTTCAAGAATATTTTCCTAATATCAAAGAAAAATTTATTCTGTTTGCCGGAAGAATTACTCCCGAAAAAAATATTGAAACATTAATTAATTCTTTTTTTCTTTTAAATCCTAAAGAAACAAGCTTAATAATTGCAGGTGGCGCTGCACATAATGATAATTACTTTGTAGAATTAAAAAATAAATATTCAGATAAAAGAATTCTTTTTACCGGCAAACTTTATCGTGAAAAATTAAATTGTCTTTTTGCAAACTGTTCTTTGTTTGTTATTCCGTCCTTTTCAGAGGGAACTCCCAATGTACTTCTTGAAGCTTTGAGTTTTAACTGCAAAATACTTGCAAGTAAAATTCCAGCTCATCTTGATTTTTCTTTTCAGGAAGAAACGTATTTTAATCCAAATGATGTTAGCGAACTTTCTCAAAGAATAAATAACAAACTGCTAAATGATAATTTAGAAAATTATGAAGGGCTGCTTCAGAAACACCACTGGCTAAATATTGTTGAGCAAATACATCATATCAATCAGAAAGTTCTTAATATAGAATCATGATTGAAGCATTCAGAAAAAATAAAGACAAATTTTTTTTTTACTGCCTTGCTTTAAGCATTGTCTCTCTCCCTTTTTCACTAAAGCTGAATAGTATTTCCATTATTATACTTTTTATATATTGGATTCTTAAAGATGGTTTAAAAGAAAAACTTGGCAACATTACCAGCCCGCTCTTTTATCTTTTCATCAGCTTATATTTTTTTCATGTAATTGGCATGCTCTGGACTTCAAACATTGAACATGGAAAATTTGAATTAGAAAAAAAATTGAGTTTGCTGATTTTCCCAATTATCATCGGAACTTCAAAAAAAATTTCCTTTGATGAAATAAAAAAAATATTAAACTATTTTGCTTGCTCCTGTACAATTGTTTCACTCATATGCCTTGCCTATGCATTTTACCGAGCAATGTCATCTGGAAATTTTTATGAAATAAATCCTGTGAGCAACTATGCTACGCATTATTTTTTTTATGAAGGCCTGTCGGAAATCTTTATTCATCCGATTTATTTTTCGGCTTTCATTTCTTTTTCGGCATTTGTAGTTTTAAAAAATATTCTGAAACTCCATGATTATTTTTCTAGAAAAAATATTTTACATTTTATCTGGCTGGCATATTTAATTGTTTTTCTTTTTCTTCTCTCTTCGCGAACAATGACCATTTCCTTTTTTTTAATTTCTGCATTCTATATTTTATATTTTTTTTTAAAAAACAAAAAAATATTTTTAGGCATTTCTATCACATCAGTTATGATTGCGATTTTTATCTCCTCCATTATTTTTATCCCAACAATTCACGAACGCTTTTCGGAAATATTTACTTCTTCCTATTCTTTTAATAATAATCCCGAAACAAATAAAAATCTTTCGGGAAAACTTGATGATATTCAAATGCGTTTTGCGAAATGGTTTTTTACAATTAAAACAGGAAAAAAAACATGGATTTTGGGAACTGGAACAGGAGATGATGAAGATGAATTAATGAAAACATATCTTGAAAATAATTTTATGGAAGGTTATGTTCCGCAGTATAATTCACATAATCAATTTCTGCAAACATGGCTTGGCTTAGGCGTAATCGGATTAGGAATTTTATTACTTAATTTACTTGCATCTTTTTATTTATCGCTCAAAAGAAAAAATATTATATACTTCTTTTTTATTTTTTTAATTACTGCATTCTGTTTTACTGAATCAATACTTTGCCGCCAGCATGGAGTAGTATTTTATTCATTTTTTAATTCACTGTTTGCTTTCCATTTTTTTAAAGACAAATAATAGCGCAAATATTTTTCTTTCAACAAAAATCTGATATTTGTATTTCATTATGCCCGGATTGTATTCCAGATTTATTAAGCCGATTCATTTTATAGGTGATGTTCTGGTCATCAATCTTTCATTCTTATTCTCCTATTACTTTACGTTCGGAAGGTTTGAAAATTTTTTCGGGCAACATTATCTTGGATTAATTTTGTTCTACAACATTGCATGGGTTGGAACAGTTTATTTTCTTGATGTATATAATTTGTACCGTGTAACAGGATTTCTGAGCATCGCGTTAAATCTTTTCCGACATATATTTTTTTATTTTATACTTATTATTGCATTCAACGGGCTTGCAACCATTCTATCTTATTCACGCCATCAGATTCTTGTATCATTTGCGTTTATTACTGCAGGAATAAGCGTGTGGAGATTTTCTACGTACATTCTTCTTCGGCTTTACCGCAAGAGCGGCTACAATTACCGCAAAGTGGTGATTGCCGGTTTCAATGATACTGCGCACGACCTGCATGATTTTTTTGTTTCGCACCCTGAGCATGGATATAAATTCATGGGAATGTTTGACGATGAGGTGAATCATCTGCGCGTAAAAGGAAACCTGAAAGAGATGGAAAAATTTACTGTGGAAAATGAAGTGGATGAAATTTATTGCATACTCCCGCGCTTGTCTTCAGAACAAGTTTATGCTATCACTGAATTTGCCGACAATAATTTTATGCGCGTGAAAATGATTCCCGGACTGATGGAATTTCCTTACCGGAAATTCAAACTCGACTTGTATGATTTTCTTCCGGTAATTTCTGTCCGGAATATTCCGCTTGATGATGGCTTCAATAAATTTTTCAAGCGCACATTTGATATTATTTTTTCTTTTCTCGTTTGCACGGTGTTGCTCTCGTGGCTTCTTCCAATTCTTGCAATCGTGATTAAACTCGATTCAAAAGGTCCAATCTTTTTCAAACAAAAAAGAACCGGCCTGAACAACCGCGAGTTCTGGTGCCTGAAACTTCGCTCAATGCATGTGAATGAAGATGCGCATAGCATGCAGGCATCTTCAGATGACCCGCGAATAACAAGTGCGGGAAAATTGCTGCGTAAATTTAATCTCGATGAACTTCCGCAGTTCATCAATGTTTTTATTGGAGATATGTCAATAGTTGGACCGCGCCCGCACATGCTGAAACATACGGAAGAATATTCGCAACTCATAGAAAAATATATGCTGAGGCATTTTATCAAGCCGGGAATTACCGGGCTTTCACAGGCGGTGGGCTTGCGCGGAGAAACTAAAGAAACGAATTTGATGAAGCGAAGAATTAAAACGGATTTATATTATATAGAGAACTGGTCATTTTTCCTTGACATTCGCATAATCTTTCTGACTATTCTGAATATTTTTCGTGGTGACAAAAAAGCCGTATAAAAAAATTACGCAACTATTTTTTTTATTTCATCTGCAAGTTCATCTGAATTTTTATTTTTTGCTTCGACTGTATATTTTGCCTGCTTATAAAAGGGAAGACGTTTTTCTAAATTTGCTTCAATGAAAAATTTCAAATCCACTTCATTCATTCCCTCGATGAGCGGACGTTTTTTTCTTGCTTTAATCAATCGCTGCACAAGCGCATCGACTGTCATTTCGATGTAAATGGAAATTCCGTTTCTGTTTATCAGTTCAATAGTATTATTGAAACAAGGAGTTCCTCCTCCAAGAGAGGTAACTGCATTCTCTTTTTTGAAAATTTCTTTTAGGTATTCATGCTCCATAGAACGGAATTTTTCTTCTCCGTCTTTTTCAAAAATTTCGGAAATGGTTTTGCCCGTTTGGTTTTCAATGTAATTGTCAAAATCAATAAAGTCGAGGTTTAATTTACAGGAAAGTTTTTTACCAACCGTACTCTTGCCGCTGCCCATGTATCCTATGAGAAAAATTTTCATGTCGAACAGCAAAATTAGTTTTTCCCTAATTCCAAAATGCTTATATCTTTGCGCCCCTCGAAATATAGTTGCGTAATTTCGTTTTTTGAAAGATAAATTTTGATCCCGTAGCTCAGCCGGTAGAGCATTACACTTTTAATGTAGGGGTCCTGGGTTCAAATCCCAGCGGGATCACCTTATGGGATTGAGGCGAAAAACACGCCTCAGTCCCATTTTTATTTACACACAACTCTTTGATTTGTGGGCAGATGTGCTCCAATGCTTCGTTCATTTTTTCCGTTCGACATTTCATTTCTGAAAAATACAACTTTTCAGGAAACAACGAACCGACAAGGGCTTGTTTGGTGGTTACATCCCCTAACTTCCAATAATCAGTCAGGTGTTGAAAGGTGTTTAAGCCAAACTCAATGTTAACTTCATAATCAGAATCAACGACAGGAAGTTGCATATATTCCCTTTCCATTCGTTCAATTTCCGGTTCGGTTTTAATTTTTATTTCTCGGTACTCATCCATTTTCATTTCTCCATCAAGCATCAACACTTGTGCATTGTTTAAGCGGGTGCGGAGTTTTTCAATTTCAACTTTAATTCTTTTTGACCTTAACGATTTGTCCAATTGGTTCTCTTTGAAAATTTGCTCCACCGCCACCTGCAAATAATCCACTGATACTTCATTGAATTTTATTTGCTCCAACCATCCTAAAAAAACCATATTTGCTTCGGGCGCTTTTATTCTTTCAGGGCAACCCGGTTTGCAGTGATAATAAAAGTGTTTAATTCCGCTTCCACCGGTTGATGCGCTTCCGCTAAGTTTCTTTCCGCACTTGCTGCAAAATAAAAAACCCCGAAGGGGCAATTCCTCTCTTCGGGTGTTTTTTGTCGGGACATTTCGTTTTCTTCCGTCCAGAAAATCCTGAACCCGATAAAAAGTGTTTTCTGAAATGAGCGGTTCGTGAATTCCTTTCACGGTTTTTTCTCCTTCATCTTTATAGGGAGGAATGTAAATCAATCCGCAGTAAATAGGATTGCGAAGCATATTCCAAAAATTATTTATGCTGCATTTGAATCCCTTTTCTTTCGCCATCCGAAAAATATCAACCACAGTGTGACACCCTTTTTCAATTTCCTCAAAACACCATTTCACAATTTTTGCATCATCGCTCGGCACAATCACTTTTCTGTTTTCTGCGTTCGTGATATTTTTATATCCTTTGGGAGCCATTGCCATACATCTTCCTTCTTTCATTGCCCTGCGCATTCCAACTATTACATTTAACGCTCTGCGGTCATTCTCCACTTCAGGAGCGGCAAGGTAAAATGCCAGCATAATTTTATTTTCAGGAATGTTTAAGTCAAGTGGTTGTTCAATCGCTTGCGGTTCCACTCCAAGACGATTCAACTGATTAATCATTCCATACGCATCGCCAGCATTGCGGGAGAACCTGTCCCATTTAGTAAAGATTAGTAAATCAACCATTCCTTTTTTCTTTTTCAGGGTTGCGAGAAGTTTGGTGAACTCGGGGCGGTCAAAAGTTTTTGCCGAATGGTCTTCCCTGAAGATTGCAATCACTTTAATGTTTTGCAGTGCGCAATAGTTTGTGAGTCGTTCCTGCTGATGAGCCAAACTGTATCCTTTGTCAGCTTGCTCGTCTGTGCTCACTCTGATGTAGAGGTATGCATTCTTTCTCATTTTGATTTTGGTTTTTAGTTAGTGATTTGTTTTTGATGTATTGTTCGGTAATGAATAAATATTGAATCGTTGCCATCGTGTAAATGAAATCACGGATGATAATAATTTGTTCATCGGTGTAGTTGTTCCCATTCCTGTTGAGAATTTTTTTGCTTTGCTCCAATGATAATTTTTCTCCAACTGTGATTTTTCCATCTTCAGTTTCGGCAAGAATTTCTCTGGTGTCTTTTATTGCTTTCACAACTCTGATTTTTCGCTCTCATTCCCTGCCAAATTTTGCGGGAACATAAGGTTCTTATTTGGATGAACAATCGCTCTTTCAGAGGTATTTTTCCCTATGAAAATTATCTAAAATGATTTGGAAATCTGAAAGAAAAGTTGCATACAGAAAGGGTGGTAAATTTTTTTGATTCTCCCTCTGAAAACCATTCATTCCAAAATCACGGAGCAAAAATAGAGATAGGAAAAATGATGGGTTGGACTTAATCTGAGTTCGTTTGCGTTGACCGAAAACATTCTGACTTAGTATTAAACATTCCGACTAAATTTCAGTTAATCGTAAAATGTATTTTTAGCAAGAATGGAATCGGGAAGATTACGGGATGACTTCGGGGCGATTACGGGGCGACTGTCTTTCCCTAAAATAGCTATACAGTTTATAAAATAGAAACTGTATGGAAAATCAAAAAAAAATAACAAGTGCCACAAGTAGAATTTTTTCCACCATTAAGCCGGAATACATCATGCGGCAAGCAGTCAATGAAATGGAA
>JACQAL010000070.1 GCA_016195025.1 Bacteroidota bacterium
GTGCAGGTAATCGGGGGAGTGTGCCCAAATACCACAGCAGTAAATGAAATTGCAGAGCAGGAAAATAGTATACTTTACCCCAATCCCACGAGCGGAGTGTTTACGGTTTCTGGTTTACGGTCTGCGGTTTCCGGTTTGGAAATATATAATATGTACGGAGAGCGAGTATATCAAACAGCCGTAAACAGTAAACAGCAAACAGTAAATCTTTCTTCTCAGCCGCAAGGCATTTATTTTGTGCAGGGAAAAACAACAGGGGGAACGCTTACAAGAAAAATAGCAGTGCAGCGATAAAACACCGCTCTTCCTTACCACTTACTCACCCAACCGACCACTTGTTAATTTCCCGCAACCTTGTTCATTGCCTGTTCGTAATAATTTATAACAGGAATAAAATAAATTTTTGCCGCAGCCGTTCCGTAATAAATCCCCGTAAAAAAACCTTGCAATGAAAAGCACGCATGGAAACCAACGGAACAGGCGCAGGAAAAGCGTTTTCACAAACAGGGAAAGCGGTTTCCGAAACTGCGCAGGCGCGAACCGGAAATAGTACCGCGGTTTTCTTTTTTCGGCAGCCGCGAACCCTTTTTCGGCAACCGCGCGCCCTTTTTAGTACCGCGCCTTCCGTGTTTCGTACCGCGCCTTCCCTTTTTCGGCAACCGCGCGCCCTTTTTCGTACCGCGCCTTACCTTTCTCGGCAACCGCGCGCCCTTTTTAGTACCGCGCCTTACCTGTTTGGAAATACGCAGTTTCATAGTAAAAAATCGAAATATTCAATATTTATCCTGTTGAACCCTCACTGGCAGCAGGATGGATGGAATAAAAACAATAATTCAGCGGGGAAAACAATTAATACCAAATAACAATGGCTAAAAAGAAATCAAAGGGACCACGCGTTCCAAGAAAACTCAACCTGTTTGACAATTACATTGTCAGCGTAGTAGCATTCCTGTTCAGCACCAATGCCGCAACCGGAAATTTATGGTGGGTGGATTTGCTTCTGACGAATGCCGAAGCAGGTCAACTGCAAACCTACAACGGCAAGTGGCGCACGGGCAATCCTGCCAACCCGGGAGTGTATGAAATCCACACCAACCCGGACACCAAGGGAAAAAAGTCGCGCAAGAATGTAATCAACCTGCGCGATGCCTTTACCACTTTCATCGGCACGCTCCTCACGCGCATGAGCGCCAGCCCTGCCATTACTTCCGAAGCGCGGTTGGTGCTGCACATTGCAGAGCCGAATCCGAAAAAAGAAAAAGTGAAAGACGGAATCAAAGAACAGGTCTTCTATAAAGAAAAAGACCTGGGCGGTGGCGACCACGAGTTCCTGTGCGCCACCGAGCACGACAGCAAACTGCCCAGTGTTGCCGATACGGCAGACGGAATAGTAGTGTCGTATTCCATCGTGGATGTGGCGGGAGAAAAAGCGGCTGCCAAAGCCATTGAAGATGCCAACGCAAAAATGGTTTCCAATGCATCAAAAACAAACACGCCCCCGGTGGTGATTGAGCCGGTGGAAATGACTCCCGCTCCTTCAGAGCCGGAGGAATGCGACAAACAAAAAGTTTTTTCGGGGCATAAGTTTTTGCTTCACTTAGGAATGAACAACAAAGGAAAAATTCTTTATATGTTCCTGCAGTGGAATGATTCTAAAAACCCGAACCGCATAGGTCCGGCAAATAACCTGATTACGATTGTGATTTGAGGAATGATTGGAATAAAAAATCCCGCAGGAAAAATTTCCCTGCGGGATTTTTTATTGCTTCTTCATCTCAGAAAAGAATTCCCGCGCTCAACACAATTCCTCCCTGCGTGAATTTTTGTTCCAGCGAGGTAAGATTAACAACACCGGATGTTCTTGTATCGCGGAATAAATAATCGGAAGTTCCCTTCACCACGTTGGATAATCCGTAATCGTAACCGATGGCGAATACAAACGCAGTGGAGCCCGATAAATAATATTCTCCGCCAGCGCTCAGCGTAACCGACATGCGGAAGAAAGCCATGTCTTTGGTAATATCAATTTTTGTTTGCGAAGAGGACTGATTGGTTTTCATGCTCACCTCGTTGTCGTTGGCGAACACTTTTTTACGGAGGCAAATATTAAACCGCGGCTCAAAAAAATAGCGGATGTATCCGATTTCATTGGTGCGCATTTTAAGCGAGATGGGAAGAATATAATAACTCGCGTTGTACGTGCGCCCGATCAGCCGGTACTGTTCCCACTTTTTATTCAATCCTGCAGTATCGCCAAGCAAAAGAATTCCTTTGTCAGTGTTGTAATAATAATCCACCGTGTCCTGCTTGGAAGTTCCGGTAAAATCAATTTTGCCGCCACCCGAACCGATGCCGATGCCGAAACCCATTGCGAAGTTTCCGCTGAGGTTGTATTCGCCATTAAGCAGCACGCCAAAGCGGAACACCGAGCCGTCTTTCGAAAATCTTTTGGGATTGTCGGGCTTGTACCACGAAAGAGATGGAAGCGCAGTAACTCCGAAGCGGAAGTTTTTCATATCGCCTGCATTATCCTGCGCAAAAAGAGAAAGTGAAAATGCAGAAACAATAATCAGCGGAAAGAACTTTTTCATGGGTTGATGATTTGTAAGGCGGTTGTGTGTAAATTTACATGCCGGAGGAATTCCTTCGGAAGCGCAAACTTAAGAAAAACATTTAATATGAAATGGAAGAATGGAAGGAGGGATGAGTGGATGATTGGATTGCTGCTTTGCTGGCTGCTTGCTTCCTGCGGGAGCAATCCGCTGGATGTGGATGTTTCAAAAGTTAATGTTGCGCCCGTAAAAATTCAGCGCTTCGACAACGATTTTTTTTCGCTCACGGCAGAAAACATTCAGCAGAAACTTCCCGGACTTCAGAAAAAATATCCGGGCTTCACGGATTTGTTTGTCCGCAATATTTTATGCCACAGCGGCATTCAGGACAGCGCCTGCATTCCTGAAATCATAAAGTTTGTGAATGATAAAGATATGAAAGGCGCCTTTGACGAATGTCGGAAAAAATTTTCTGATTTGTCTTTCACCGAGAATGCATTGACGGATATTTTCAAGCATTATAAATATTATTTCCCGAAAAACAATCTGCCGAAAGTTCTTGCTATGATGTCGGGTTTTAATTATTCCATTGCAGCGGCCGATTCTGTGTTTGCCATCGGGCTGGAAATGTATCTGGGAACAAAAAATAAATTTTATGAAATGCTCCAGATTCCGGCTTATAAACAAGTTAACATGCAGAAAGAATTTATTGTTCCCGACTTTCTCCGCGCATGGATGATGCGCGAATTCCCCGACAAGACAAAAAGCGGAAATCTTCTGAGCGAAATGATTTACCAGGGAAAACTTCTTTACCTTGCCGATGCAATGCTGCCGGCTGCAGATGATACGCTGAAAATCGGCTTCACAAAAAAACAATTGCGCTGGTGCATTGAACACGAAAAAGATATGTGGGGCTATCTGGTGAAAAATAAATTCCTCTACTCCACCGAACACGAGGCGATTTCAAAATTTACCGGGGAAGGTCCGTTCACCACCGGCTTCGTAAAAGAATCACCCGCGCGCACAGGCGCTTGGCTCGGCTGGAAGATTGTGAGACGATACATGGAAGTAAATCCGAAAATATCTCTTGAAGAATTAATGAAAGAAAACGATGCACAGAAAATTTTATCACTTTCAAAATATAAACCCTGACTATGAAAACTTCAGAAATAAATTTTAGAGTGGCGCTTGACGACAACAATCTCCCTCTTTCGATTGACTGGGAAGCCAGCGAGGCAAACGAAAAAAGTTCCGCAAAGAGCGCGATGATTACACTCTGGGATGCGAAAGAACAAAACACGCTTCGCATTGATCTTTGGACAAAAGACATGCTGGTGGATGAAATGAAAATTTTTTTCCATCAAACATTGCTCTCCATGGCAGACACGCTGAAGCGAGCTACGGGCGAAGATGCCATGGCGGAAGACCTGAAAGATTTCTGCGCGCACTTTGCCGATAAAATGAATCTTCTGAAAAAAAGTTAACAGGAAATTTTTTCTTTCTTCTTTATTATACATTTGCAAAAAATTTTAATCGTGAAAAATATTTCATTAGCGCTAAATGCAATTCTTCTCCTGGCGGTGGGATTTCTTTATTACAAAGATTTTTCCGAAAAAAAATCTTCCGCAGGAAACGAAGAAACAAAAAATGATTCCGCGAAAATTGTTTCTCCCGTTCAGCCCATCGTGAATTTATCTTCACTGCCGAAGGGCTTGCCGGTGGTGTTTGTAAATGCCGATTCGCTTTTTGCAAAATACGAGTATGCAAAAAAGGCAAAAGCATCCGGAGAAAACAGGGTGGACAGTTATCGTAAATCGTACCAGCAAAAAGCCGAAGCGTTTCAAAAGGACTACAGCGATTATGTGGAGAAAGCAGGCAAAGGCGCGTATTCAAAAGAAGAAGCCACGAAGATTGAAGAAGGGTTAATGAAAAGGCGCGATGAAATTGCGGCAATGGAACAAAATCAGGATAAGGTGATGGGCGAACTGGATAATTCAACGGTGGATGTGCAGAAAAAAATTTATGATTACCTCGCGCGCTTCAACAAAGAGCATGGATACTACTGTGCATTCGCATTCACAAGAACAGGCGGAGGTGTGCTGGGAATAAATGATTCGCTCGATGTAACACGAATTGTTTTGAACGGATTGAATACGGAATATAAATCAACCAAGGGAAAATGATTCAGGAAAAAAAATCAAAAAGGATTCTCGTGGAAAAAATAAATTCCGTGAAGGAGTTTCACGAAGTTTTTAAAATCGGTTCACGGGAAATTCCCGAAGGGAAATTGGAAGAATGGGAATATAAACTCCGCCACCGTCTGATGCAGGAAGAGAATGAAGAATACCTGGAAGCATGCAGCCGCGGAGACCTTGTTGAAATTGCCGATGCGCTGGGCGATAAACTTTATATTTTGTTCGGAACAATTTTAAAACACGGACTTCAATATAAAATTGACGAAGTGTTTGATGAAATTCACCGCTCCAACATGTCGAAACTGGATGAAAACGGAAAACCGATTTTCCGTGAGGATGGAAAAATTATGAAGAGCAAAAAATATTTTAAGCCGGATATCCGGAAAATTCTTTCGGAAGATTAGTTTTCTTTTCGCTTCTTATATCTGCACAATCCCTCATCCAAAAATTTCTTGTACGTTTCTATTTCCGGGGTGTATCCGCGCGACTGCGCAAGTTTTTTTCCATTGTTATCGAGCAAAACATAATACGGCTGAGAATTTGTTTTATAAACCGATGCCTGCAAATCGCTCCACTTGTTTCCCTGCGTTTTTATTTTTTGTCCGGAGGTTTGAGAAACAATTTGTTCTTTTTCCGGAAGCGGAGTTTTATCGTCCACATAAAGAGAAATCAAAATATAATTTTCGCGCAGGCGTTTGAGAATTTCCGAATCGCTCCACACATTGTCTTCCATCTTGCGGCAGTTCACGCAACTCCATCCGGTAAAATCAATCATCACCGGTTTGTTCTGATTTTTCGCATACGCCATTCCTTCTTCGTAATCATGAAAACAATTTAAGTTATGCGGGCAATGGCTTGTTTCTTTTGATGTCCATTCTTTATAAAAATCGGGCGGAGGAAATCCGCTGATTAATTTTAATGGCGCTCCCCACAATCCGGGAATTAAATACACCGTGAAGCTTAAAACAATCAGCGCGTACATATAGCGGTAAACCGAAATTGATTTTACTTCCGAGTCGTGGTCGAATTTTATTTTGCCGAGAAGATAAAACCCCCACGAACCGAAAATCACAATCCACAGCGCAATGAAAACTTCGCGCGGAAGAATTCCCCAGTGATACGCCAGGTCTACGTTCGATAAAAATTTCAGCGCGAGCGCAATTTCCAAAAATCCCAAACTCACTTTCACCGCGTTCAGCCATCCTCCGGATTTCGGAAGCGTGTTCAGCCATGCGGGAAACGCAGCGAAGAGTGCGAACGGAAGTGCGAGCGCAATGGCAAAGCCCGCCATTCCGAGAAGCGGGCCCAAATTACTTCCATTCACAGCCGCTTGAACTAAAAGAGTTCCGATGATGGGTCCCGTGCAGGAAAAAGAAACGAGCGAAAGCGTGAATGCCATGAAAAAAATTCCGAGCATCCCTCCGCGGTCGGCTGCTTTATCCGCTTTATTCACCCACGAACTCGGAAGCGTAATTTCAAATGCTCCGAGAAAAGAAGCGGCAAAAATTATAAAGATGAAAAAGAAAGCAAGGTTGAACCAAACATCGCTTGCCATTTTGTTGAGCGTGTCGGCTCCGAAAATTTTTGTGATGATGAAACCGAGCGCCACGTAAATAATTACAATGGAAAGAGAATATACCAAAGCATTTTTAAATCCTTCCGAGCGCGTTTTGCTTTGCTTGATAAAAAAACTTACCGTGAGCGGAATCATGGAGAACACGCAGGGAGTTAACAACGCCAAGAACCCACCGATTAAACCTTGAATAAAAATTGCCCATGCGGAAAGTGTTGCATAATTATCTCCTTCGAGCGAACCGCAATCGTCATTAAAATTTTCATCGTTTCCTGCAATTTGTTTTGCAGTTGTATCCACCACTGCAGTTTTCAGTGTGTCAGAATCTTTTTTTACTTGTGAAATGTCTGCATTTCCTCCTTTCCCTTCTATCTTAAACTCAAAATCCACATCCGTTGGCGGAAGGCACATGGAACTGTTGCAGGTTTGGTAATTTAAAGTTCCTTTCACTGAAAAACTTTCCTGCGAAAGAATTTTTATTTTTTGTTTGTGAGTTGCTTCGTGCTCATAATATTTCACATTCATCTCAAAATTTTTATCGTACATCTTCTCCGGTTTCGGCTCAATAATTTTTCCATCAAGCGAATAATTTTTATTCTTCTCGAAATTAAATGTGAGAGAAATGGGCCCCTGGTCGCTTTCCTGTTTCATGGAATACACATGCCAGTCGTTGTCAATTTTTGCTGTCAGCAATAATTCGGCTTCGCTTTCAGAAATTTTATTGACGGAAAATTTCCACTTCACGGGATTTTGTATCTGGGCAAGCGAAAAGAGTTGGAAAAAAACAAAAAGTAAAAAAGTAAAAAATAATTTTATTTTCATAGAAGAATTTCTGTTCAAATATACTTACTTTGATTTCACTGCCTATTGTTTTAACTATTTTTCAGAATTAAAGTATTTCTTAGAAAATAGTTTTTATCAAATAAGCGAGAAACGAATGCTCACGCCTCCGTTTGTGTTGGACGATTTGAACGAAGTGGAAATTTTCGGAGTGGTAAAGAGTTTATCAAAAAATACCCGCGCGGTAATGCGCTGTGTTATCATATAATCTGCCGATGTTTTAAGCGAAAGAATAATTTGCCCGGCAGTCGGCTGGGTTACTCCTTCCACAACTTTTCTTATCACCGTCAAATTTTCCCGAATGGAAAAATCGGCTTTCAGGTTCAGGTCGCTCTTGATTCCTTTTTTGTTTTTGCCGAACGGGTTTTTCAGTTCAAGGTTTTTCCATCGGTAACCCGTTCCCACCACCAGTTCTTTTCCGTTTATTTCGGTGAGTTGGTTGTTCGCGAAACTGAGCGCAATGTTCCTGTCTTTTTTAATTTCTGTGTTTATCTGAATCCCGTTCTGTAAGGTCATGTCCACTTTGATTAAAGGAGCAAACTGCTCGGAAATGGTAACTGAATTTATTTGCTCGTAGAACAAATAATCTCCGTTGACATTGGTAACAGAAGGCGCCTGCGCCTCCGACTGTAAATTTGATTTAAGATTATTGGCAAACGTGAAACTATACGAAGATCGGTAGGCATGGCTGAGCGTTACAGTTTTGAAAATTTTCTTCAGCGGTTTTATTTTTGAGAGTCCATCGTAAGTAATCCGCCAGTTTGGTTTCGGAATTTTGGGAAATGTTTCGAGCGGATATTTGCTTGGGTCTTTTCTCGAATAGGCAGAAAGAAACGCAAACATCATGGTGGCTTGAGAAGTGGGCCCGTATCCTACATGATATGTATCTCCGAGAGCATCCTTATATGTTTGAGCAGAATTTCCATTTTTATAATGGTCCGCAAGATGTTCGGAAATTAACGAGCGGTTCGCCAAAAAATCTGTGAATGCTTGCGAACTATAATCTTTATTTGTTTTTTCAAACGCAGTTTTCCATGTTAAGAATGACATACTGAAGTTTCCGCTCTCAATCGGATTCTGATGAACAAATCCGGAATCCGTCAGCAGCGCATCAATTCTTGCCCATCTGAAAAACTCGCTGTGGTTAACCGACTTGCTGCGGTTGGCGGTGAGTTCAATCTTGAATCCGGGAGCGGGCTCTATGTTGGCACGTCCGGTAATGTTGGTGGTGGAATTGCGAAGATACGGAGTGTTCAACGAATTTTTCTGCACAATCCATCCGTGTGAGGCGGCATATTCCCCGAAGTCATGATAGGTTTTCCCGTTAAAACTTCCCGAATAATTCTGCTGCCCGAAAACAAAACCGGGACCGGGCGCTCCGCGCGGGCTCATGCCGAGAAATTTTGTGCTGTCGTTAAATCCGGCAATGGAAGTTCCGCGGCTGTCGGTAATATTTGCCGAAACATTTTTCAGCATCATGAGCGTGCGCGCGGCATATTGCGGCAAAAGATACTCTCCGAGTTTTTTCTTTTCTTTTTTCTTCAGTGAGTCCAGCGCGGCTTTGTTTTTCTTCAGCGTGTCCTGTGGATTTTTAGGTGGAGGATTTTTCGGCTTGGGCGGAGTTTTTTTCTCTTCCTTCTTTTTTATTCCCTGGTTCACTTTTTTGAAGAACGGTATTTTATTGTAGAGCGTGAGCATGTTCGCCTGCGTATTCAGTGTTTTCTGATTTCCGTTGGTTAAAAAATGCCCGAGTGAATCAGCGCTGTAGGGAGCGTGCATCCATTTATAATCTGCCGAATAGCCGGCATTGGCGGTTATCCAATCGGTGAGCGGAAATTTATTGATGGGCACCGTGTAATCCGCTTTTGATTTCTGCATGTAGATAATATTATTTCCGCCTTTGAAAAAATTCCGGTACATCACGTCTTTGTCCGGTTTTAAATCCACCGCTCCCCGCGGTTCGAGAATGCGGCTGGTATTGTCGGCATGATAATCGAGTTTGATGGATTTGGTCAAATCCCATTTCAAATCGTAACTGCGCAGCATGGTAAACGTTTTTTCGTAAAAGGTGTCAATGGGAATGTTTTCTCCCGAGATATCGCGCTGGTGTTTTTCCGAATAATGCCGCGTGGCGTCCGCAAGGAAAGAATATTTGTTCGGAATGGGCGTGAAATTAAAATCCTTGATAAGCGCGAATGCTTTTTTGCTCAGGAGTTTTGATTTCTTGAACGGCTGAATGTTTTTTACTGTGGGCGCATAGCCGTATACAAATCCTCCGCGGTAATCGCGCATGTTATAAAAATCAATGGTGGCGCTGTGGTTGTGAAACTGGCTGTAAGAAAAATTAAACGCGAAGTTGGAAATATCAATCGGGTAACTGTGTTTTGATTTTTTTGATTTCTCTTTTTTCACATTGGTGAAGTTTATGCTCCTGCGGTCGGTTTCATCTATGGTTTCGCGTCTGATTTTATCGCGGTAATCTTTCGGAAGGTTTTGGTCATGCAGCACATCATATAGTTTAATGTCGGGGTCGAGCGGGTTATACTGCGGGCGGATGATTGCCTGCGAATAGCCCACGTACATCGGAAGCGAAATTCCCCAGTCGGCAGGAAGAAATTTATGCAGCGCAATTTGCGAGGAGATGTCATACTGGTAGCGCGTTTCTTTCTGGCGCTCGCTCACTTTTTTCTCAATGCTTCCCCATCCGGGCGAACTGTAATTTCCGGCAAGCGTTACGGTGCCGAGGTCAGCAAGTTTGGTAGTAACGTGGCCGGTGCCGGCATAGCCGCCATGCTCATCAAAATCGGCAAGGCGAAGTTCGTTCACCCACACTTCCGCGCATTTGGAAATTCCGTCATCGGCATTTCCGGTCGGATTGGTTTTGCTTCCTCTTTTCGGATTGCGCAC
>JACQAL010000071.1 GCA_016195025.1 Bacteroidota bacterium
AACCACGCTGAAACTTACAAAATATAAACCATCACTATGTGTTTTGTAAGCTTCTGACATTTTGTAAATGTAAAGAAGTTTTTTTGTAAGCAAAGCTTACTGAATAATATCCCACGAAGCTGGAGCTTCGCGGGTACGGGGATGTATGGAAACAGATGATTCCATAAACAAAAAGAAAAAAATGTTTTGTCTGAAATCTTATTGTGTTTGCAAATCAGTGAAAAGCATCGCAGTATCTTTTTATAACAGCCGCGAATGTTTGAACAAATATTCATAGTAAGGGTTACGATATAGTGGTTTTGTTTGAATGATTTCTATCATTTGCTTTTGTAAAATAAATTTTTACTTTTGTTGTTCCAATGGCTCGTTGCGTTTTGCTCTGAAACGCGAAATAAAAACATCAACCAAACAAAATGTTTCATGAAAAACAAATTTATGGCTCTGTATCCCGAAAAAATCGGGACGTTCGCGCTGAGAGTGCTCTCTCCCTGCCTGCCGGCAGGCAGGTCTGTCTCTACGATTTTTGCATTAGAGCAACGGAGAGAACACCCCTCTTGGTTTTTAAGAAAAGTTTACAAAACGCAGTTGAGTTTAACAATCGTGCTGTAATACATTTATTTTTGTTGAACCCTAAAACTATTTTACAATGAAAACTTATTTATTTATTATCTCATTTTTTTTCTTTAATACTATTTTTTCTCAGAGCGTAACGGGAAATATTGAAGAACCCAAAGTTGTACAATTAGATGATGGTATTCTTGTTTATGGTTGGACGGAAAGTAAGGATGGGAAAAATCTTGTTGCTGCAAAATATAATAAAGATTTGGTTTTAGAAAAGCAATACACAAAACAAATCCCGAAGGGGATTAGAGATATTTACTTAATAAAGGAAGATAAATCTTTATTTTTTGGAATACAGCAAACCGTAATGACTTGGGGTCAGTATTATATAAGATTAGACAATCAACTAAATGAAATTTCTACTCTTCAATTCGACAAAGAGGAATATAATAAAATAGAACCATTGAAAAAAGACGAATTTAATATTGGAAGATTTGGAGACAGAATATTTTCTTCAGCAAATAATATGCTTTACTGCTATGATGTTGATAAAAACAAATTGCCAATTAAAAGAATTATAAAATGGGAATGCGATTTGAAACCAATAAAAATTCAAACCACTCAAATACTTTTAGTTGACAATGATTTTGTTTTTACTTATGTTAATGATGCCGTGTCTAAAAAAACATTTGCACAGTATATCTATTGCTTAAATGCAAATACCGGTGCGATAGTTTATAAAGTGCAATTAAATAATCCAGACCAAAATGTTTATTCTCCCTCTAATGTAATATTGAACGGGAATAAATTAATAGTTGTTGGCAATTATGCCGAATTAAGCGACAAGAATAAAATAAAGAAATCACTTAATATTGATATGGGTTCAGATGTGCCTTTTGTAAATATGAATAGTTTCTTTGCAATAGAGATTGATAATAACAGCGGTAAAATAAATAATACTAAAACTAATAAGTATCTGGATTATTCATTTCCTGACAAAAAGAAATTTAATTGGGAAGGAATACAGTTTATTATTTTTCAATCACTGACATTAAATGAATCCAACAAGTATTGTGCTATTGGTGAATGTTATGTTGAATGTACGCAGGCAGCTACTGGGGGACATACTGGAAGTGTCGGACCAGTTGGATTTATCGTATATAAATTTGATAACGCACTCAATACTCTTGAAACAAAATTTTTACCTAAAGAAGACATTGTTCAAATAGATGGGAATATTAAAAACAAAATGAACTATTCTGATGTACTTAATGTATTTAATGCAATGCGGATGCCTTGGTATGAACCATGCAAAGAATTTAACATGCCTTTAGGTTGCATGGAATATTCCTTCAATGATTATTCTTATGATAAGACAAATTCTTCATCAACTATTTTATATAATAGTTTTGGCATAGATCGTATTATATCGAATCCTATAACAAAATTCTACATCATAAAAGCATCTGCCGATGACAAAATCGAACAAAAGTTAATACCTAATCAAGATGAAAAACTTGGTTCTCAATGTTTTTTACGGGATATAAACTCTGCCTTTGTATTTTCTCCAATGAAAAAAGGTGCAACATATAAATTAGACATTACTAAATTTTGATTTGCACTTTCATATAACTCAGCAATCCCCAAACTAATCCCCCCGCTGCATTGGATTTGTTAAATAAAAAAATAATGAAAGTGCTGGTCGAGATTTAATAATCTCGACCGAAGAGAAAAGGGATTTGTAATCTCGTTTTTTTTTTACATTTGAGGAGTTATTAGAGATGTCCTAAAACAATTCAACATTCATCAAAACAAAAAACACCATGAACAAATTTATGGCTCTGCATCCCGATATTTTCTTCGGGACACAATTATTTTTTGCCTCGCTAATCGGAATAAGCAGCACCTCTGCTTTTTCGCAAACATGGTGCACACCGCCCACCTGCAGCCCATTTCCCTGCGCGGGCATAAATACTTACGGCAGCACTTCTCCCGTAATCACCAATGTAACTTTCAATACCATCAATCGCACCACCACCACTTCTCAGAAAGAACTTTATGTGAACACGGGCATCTCTACAACAGTTACGAAAGGGCAAGCATATAATTTTTCCATGACCTATTCGATGGATCCTCCCGTTTGCCCGACCCATGAATTGCGTGTGTGGATTGACTGGAACATTGACTTGGATTTTGCAGATGCGGGAGAACTTGCCCTTACCGCCAGCAATCAGAATTCAGGAACTTACAGCGGAACCATCACAGTTCCGACAAGCGCTGCCACAGGCACAACACGAATGCGCGTTGCCTTGAAAATGACTACGGGTTGCGGGCACACCGCGCCTGACCCCTGCTTAGTTACCGATGGCGCTTCGGTTGGCTGGCACGGAGAGGTGGAGGACTACACCATTATCGTCATGCCTCCAAGCGGAGTGGTTGAGTATGATGTTACAAACAGCGTGAACATTTTTCCAAATCCGATGACCACCTCAGCGGCTGTAGAAATAAAAAGTAATGTGACGTTGAAAAATGCGGAGTTCGTGTTGTATGATGCTATAGGAAAAGAAGCGGCAAAAATTTCTGTTGCCGATGGCAGCAAATCATTTTCGTTTGACAGAAAAAATCTTGCAGGCGGATTTTATCTTTACAAATTATTTTCAGAGGGCAAAGTGATTGGCACAGGAAAATTGCAAGTTGATTAGGCGAAGAAGGATTTTTTATTTCACTTCTTTCAAAAGCCAATTGGTATATTCTTGGTTGCCATCCGTAATGTCTAATTGAAGAATGCAAGGACAGGAATAACTGTGAAGCGATTTCACTTTTTCAGAAAGTTTCCTGAATACTTTTTTTGTGGTCTTTGTGATGAGAACGGTTTCATTTGCTTCTTCAATTTTTCCTTTCCACCAATACATGGATTGCATGTTATCAAAAATATTTATGCAGGCAGCCCTTATTCCCCCTTCAAAAAGGGGGACAGAAGTTCGCTGCCATACGGAGAAGGTGGTAATTCAGTAACCTGCCTGCGGCAGGCAGGCTCATCCTGTCCTTCGGACATCCCTCTCTTTCAAAAAGAGAGGGAAAGAGGGAGAGTTTCTTTGAAGGTTTTTTTCTGTAAATTTTGTTAATAAGATAATGAAACCTTTTTCTTCTTTTTCCTGTTTCAACAAGCATTAAAACGATTAATAAAAATTTCGCTTTCAGGAAACTTTTATTATTATATTAGGCGGCTTTTTCCTTCAATGCAAAACAGTTCACTAAAAAAATAATCATGAAGAAACTTTACTTCTCTCTCATCGCTTCTATTTTAATTTCAACCTTTGCTTCTTCTCAAACCACCGTTTACGAGGGGTTTGAAAACAACTATCCTCCTGCCGGATGGACCACATCGGGTTCGTTTCCTAATTATTTATTCCGCACCACTTCGGGAACAAATCCAGCGCAGTCGCCTGCTGCCGGCTCGTATGAACTGGAGTGGCAAAGTTACAATGCTACCAATGGCGCAAGCGAGGATCTTATTACTTCCAAGTTTGATTTGAGCGGGCGCGGCTCCAACACTCCGTACATAGGATTTTATTTTTACAGGGATGTTACTGCCTATGATAATTCTTCTTACGATGGCGAAGGCGTGAATGTATATGTGAATGCCAATTCTTCTCTTACAGGCGCAACGTATTTAGGTTTTGTTCCGCGAAGAGGAGGGCAGGCGGCAGGCGGCCCGAATTTTTATTCCGGCACAACTACCACTGGAGTTAGCGGATGGTTTCAGTATTTCTTTACTGTTCCTTCTGCTTTTTCTTCCTGTTCCAACTATATCATTTTTGATTTTCAAAGCAAATTCGGAAACAATTGTTTCATGGATTATGTGCAGTACGATACGTATCCTTCCGGTCCGGTGCTGAGTTTTTCCATTAATCCTGATACTACCTGCATGGGAAAGCCGGTTACATTTACAAACACCTCTACGAATAATTGCAGCGTTGACCATTACATCTATTATTTTGGCGATGGCGGTTCCACTACTGTTTACAATACAAACCCTGTAGCGCATACCTACACGTATCAGAATACATTTTCTCCCAGCATGACGGCTTATGATATCAACAGTAATTCAATGGGAAGTTATTATTCGCCAACAACGGTATATGTGCGGCAAGGTTCCAGCGGAAATTTTATGATGTCGAAAGATACCATTTGCCCGGGCGAGGTGGTGAATTTTGACCCGCAGGGAAATCCCAGTCCGTTTACATGGAAGTTCAGCGATGGATACACTACAACACAATGGATGTTTCAGCGAACAATTTCCACGCTTGGAAGCGACACCGTGCGGCTGGTATTTAACACGCCCTGCGGAAAAGATAGCATTACAAGAATACTCCACGTGTTAAACACCATTCAGCCGAATTCGAATTTCACTTCTTATCCCGATTCCGCCTGCAAGAACGTAAATGTTTCTTTTAATCCGGTTGAATATACCGGAACTCATTCATGGAATTTTGGCGATGGAAAAACTTCCACGCTGCAGAACCCCACGCATTCTTATACTGCAACCGGCACTTACACCGTAACGCATACGCTTACCAACCTCTGCAACAACACAACTTCTTTTTCGAAAGTGGTAAAAATTGTAAGTTCTATTTTTCCTTCTGTTGATTTTGGTTTCAATCCCAATACTCCTGTTTGTCCGGGCATTCAGTTTAGTTTTAATTCATGGAATTATGACGGTCCCACGTGGTCGTGGAATTTCGGAGATGGAAATACAGCAACGGGAACTCAGCCAAAGCATACCTACACCGTTGCCGGAACTTATTCCGTAGTGCATACGGTAACCAATCAATGCGGAAACAGCACTTCCAAAACGTACACGCTTTCTGTTGACGGCACGCAGATTCCGAATAATAATTTTTCCTTTTATCCTAATCCTGCCTGCCCCGGAGATTTGATATACTTTTACGGGCAGGAGCAATACGGGAAAACTTTCTTCTGGAAATTCGGAGATGGAAATACTTCTTCCATTCAGAGCCCAAGCCATAAGTATGCTTCCCCCGGAAATTATGCGATAACCTATACCGTAACAAATTTTTGCAACAATTCCGCTACCAAAACCGATACAATTCATGTCAAGAGTTCGAACCCGCTTACCGTGTCGAATAATTTTAATGTGTATCCCACTCCTGCCTGCGCCACCCAGCCGCTTACGTTTGATTTCGGCACGTATGGCTTTTCGAAATATATTTTTCACTATGGCGATGGCATTATTGATACCGTTTCCAATGCCACTATAATGCATAGTTACGCCTCGCCCGGAACCTATACGGCTACTGCTACGGCTGTGAACAACTGCGGAAACGATACGACCTTTGCAAGAGTAGTTACCATCAGCAGCAGCATTCCATTTCCGAATTCGATAAACCTCGGAGTAAGTTCATCTCTTGTTTGTCCCACTGAAAATGTAAACTTTTACGGACCATGGGGGTATCCTTCTTATCAATGGAACATGGGCGATGGAAGCCCCGCCTTCAATTCCAATAACAATTCTATAAATTATAGTTACAGCGCCACCGGAACGTATACCGCTTCGGTGAAGTGCACAAATTACTGCGGGCAGGACTCCACGGTTTTTGCTACGGTAATTGTAAACAACAGCACAAGTTTCTGCAACAGTTGTTCTTTATATACGAACGGAGGAACTGCTTGTCCTAATTCGTCAGTTTATTTAAGCGCTTCTTCCGGCTATGCGTGGTATCATTGGAAATTTGGAGACGGAGATTCGCTGTCCACTTCAAATTATAATCCAACGCATACGTATACCGCTGTCGGAACGTATAATTACTCGGTAACCATTACCAACTTTTGCGGAATAGATACTACGTTGTTTGGAACCGTAACCATTGATAATACTATTCCTGTTCCAAATTGGTTATGGCTCAATATTTATCCGAACATTGTTTGCCCTAACCAGATGGTGCAGTTCAACACGGATAATTCATACGCATCTTATCTTTGGAATTTCGGTGATGGAGTAAGCGCGAATGGAACCGGCAATGCCGCACATACCTATACTGCTGGTGGAACTTACAATATAAGTGTGGTGGTTGGAAACACCTGCGGCAATACCGCCACGTTGCAGGGAACTGTTACGGTAGATACGGCTGCAACCTTTCCCGGATGGATGAGCATGGGTGCATCTGACCCCGCATGCCCCAACAGTCCGGTGAATCTTTCCACGCTGGCTGGTTATGCTTCTTATCAATGGGATTTTGGTGACGGAAGCCAAACCATTACCACTTCCACCGAGCAGGTCATGCACTCCTATACTGCTACAGGAAGTTATTACGCATCGGTTTTTGTAACCAACTCCTGCGGAAAAACAGTTACGCTTTATAAAAATATTACCATCAACAACAGCCAGACAATTTCATGGCTTGATATTTATTTACCTAATAATCCTGCCTGCCCGGGTGATGTGGTGATGATGAATCCGCAAATAGGAGCGGGCAATGGGTTAACAGGAATTACTTTCTCGTGGGATTACGGTGACGGAAGTCCGCTCGATACAACCATTGGCACAGGAACTTCGCATACCTATACTGCAGCGGGAGTTTACAATGTTGTGTTAACGGCACAAAATACATGCGGCAATTCAAAAGTTACCGGCAAACTGGTAACCATCAATAACACTTCTTCGCCTCAGTTAAATCCATGGAACTTCGGAATCATGCCGAACAATAATCCCACAAGCACGGTTTGCCCCGGAGATGTGCTGGTGTTTTATTTCGAAGGAATAGACCCGAACAACTTATGGAATTTCGGAGACGGCAATACCGGAGTTGCAACAGATATTTTTGTGCGAAGCGATGGAGTTACTGTTACCACCATTAAACATGCCTATGCAAATACCGGAAGTTATAATTACACGCTCACGCTCGGCAATCATTGCAATAAAAATACTTCGCTCACAAAATCACTCAGCGTTACATCCAATCTTCTGGTGAGCGGAGGATTCATGATTTCTCCTCCTGCGAGCGTGCTCGGCTACACTACCTGCGGGCTTATTAATTTTGTTGCATACGGAGGTAAAAATTTTATATGGGACTTTGGAGATGGAACTATTTTAACAACCCTTTCACCCACCATGAGCCATGCCTATGTCAATCCCGGAAATTACACAGTGAAAGTAACCATTACCAACGGATGCGGAAGCAGCGCCACCTATACGCAAACACTTATTGTGAACGGAGCGGGAGGAACCAGCGTGAGCACTGCTTCGGTAATTTCTCCTACCTGCCACGGAGGAAGCAACGGAAGCGCCACCGCTCTTGTTTCAGGAGGGCAGCCGCCTTACAATTATACCTGGTATGATAATTTGAATCAAATTATTTCCACCAATGTTTCTGCGGGCAATCTTTCTTCGGGAACGTATACAATTATTGTAACGGATAATAATGGTTGTGCCGGAAATACCTCTGTCACTTTGAATAATCCTGCCGCCATCACCTTTTCTGTTTCCACCACAAAAGCAAGTTGCGGAGGTACAAATGGAACAGCTTCAGTTTCTTCTATCGCCAATGGAACTAGTCCTTATACTTATTCATGGTCAACCGGGCAAACCACCGCAAGCGCATCGGGTTTTGCAATGGGAACGTATGCCGTGACTATTCTGGATGCGAACGGCTGTTCTTCAACTTCTGCGGTAAGCATCAGTGAAAACGGAGCGGTGCTTTCGCTTTCTTCCACCACCAGCGTTACCTGCAACGGAGGAGCGAATGGAGCAGTCAATATAAATGCAACCGGAGGAAATCCTCCTTATGCTTTTGCATGGTCGAACGGAGCCACCACGCAGAATATAAACACACTTGCTGCCGGAAGTTATTCAGTGGTGGTAACCGATAATGCCGGATGCAAATCATCTCTGAGCGCAACTGTTTCGCAGCCCTCGGCAATTGTGGTTAATCCCACCACCACTCAGGCGCCCACCTGCGGAAACTTTAACGGAAGCGCCACTGCCAATGTGAGCGGGGGAAAATCTCCTTACACTTATTTATGGGATGCCAATACCGGAAGTAAAACCACGCAAACAGTTACCGGACTTTTTGCCGGCACTTACAGCGTAACAGTTACCGATGCCAGCGGCTGCACCAATAAAGGAGTGGTTACGCTCAGCAATGCGAACGCACCTGTGGTAACATCGGTTGTAACTCCCATTTCCTGCAATGGAATGAATGACGGAGCAATTAATTTATCGGTGACCGGAGGAACTTCTCCTTATGGATATACATGGAACGTGGCTCCTCCCAATCAGCCGAATCAAACTAATCTCGGTCCCGGATTTTATTTTGTAACCATTCAGGATGCTGCGGGATGCAACACGGTGAAAAGTTTCACGATCACTAACCCCTCCGTCCTCGCAGCCGCCCTAAGTTCATCAGCCGCCACGTGCAGCAGCAACGGAACCGCCACAGCAAGTATAAGCGGAGGAACAACACCTTATACTTATAGTTGGAGCAATGGCGCGACCACTGCAAATATAACCGGCCTTGCCGGAGGAAATTACA
>JACQAL010000072.1 GCA_016195025.1 Bacteroidota bacterium
CTATGCCGCGCGCATTCAAAAGTGCATGATGCCAACGGAGAAGTGGATTGCAAAAGAAATTGCGCGGCTGAAAGCGAAAATGCCAAAGTAACAAATGAAAACCAAAATGCAGAAGTACGAATGGCGCGGAACCGCGCCAAACATTCAAACCTTCAAGGTTTTGAAAACCTTGAAGGTTTACAACAGCCCTGTTCGATTGTTCGATTGTTCGGTTGTTCGGTTGTTCTGTATTTGCATTTTCTTGAAAAGTCCCAAGCCCCAAGTATCAAGTCCCAAGTTCCAAGAAGCAGCCGGCATTCGCTGTTCCTTGAAACTTGGAATTTGGAATTTGGGACTTGAGACTTTGCTGTTGCTTTTCTTCCTTTGCCAACTGCCAACTGCCAACTGCTCCGCACAAAGTGACGGAGTCCGTATTCCATCGGACCAACTTTCTAAAGTGGATTCCCTCCTCACCGCAAAAGAAAACACGAATAAGGTGAATGCGCTGATAGAACTTGGAAAAGAAATGGAAGCGGGCAGTGATAATGAAAAAAGAATAAGTTATTCCATGCAGGCAAAACAACTGGCGGAGAAATTAAATTACAAGAAGGGAATGGCTGCCGCTTTGTTTAATCTCGGCAACACTTACTTTGACCACGCCAATTATCCCGAAACATTAAAAAATTATTTCGCCTGCCTCCGCCTCAGCGAAGAACTGAACGATAAAAAAACAACCGCTGCCATTCTCAGCAACCTCGGAATCGTATATTGGATTCAGCAGGATTACCGCCAGTCGCTGGCGTATTATTTTCGCTCGCTGAAGATTGCGCAAGAAGCGGGATTCAAAAAACTCGAAGAAGGAAATTACGGCAACATCGGAATTGTATATGACGAGCAAGCCAATTATCCGCAGGCATTGTTCTATCATTCCAAGGCGCTCAAACTTGCCCGGGAGCGCGGAGATAAAAACGGAATTGCACGCCACACGGGCAACATCGGCAACGTGTACAAGCGCCAGAAAGAATTTGCCGGTGCGCTTGATTATTATTTCCGCGCGCTGAAGATGAAAGAAGAACTGGATGATAAAAAAGAAATTGAAATCACGCTCGGCAACATCGGAACGGTGTATCTTGCCACTCAAAAATACAACGAAGCGGAAAAGTTTTTGCAGCGCGCCCTTCTTCTCAGCGATTCGCTCGGTGATTTGGAAGGAGAAAAAGAACTGCATGAAAACTTCAGTGTGTTAGACAGCGCGCGCGGCAATTTCAAAGGTGCGCTGGAGCATTATAAAAAATTCATCTCTGCCCGCGATACAATCAACAGCGATGAGAACCAGAAAAAGCAAGTGCGCGTAGAAATGAACTACGAGTTTGACAAGAAAGAAGCGCTGGCAAAAGCAGAACAGGAAAAGAAAGATGCGGTTGCAGCAGCCGAAAAGAAAAGACAAAAGATAGTTTTGCTGTTTGTTGTTTGCGGTTTGTTGTTAGTCGTTGCATTCGCTGCGTTTATTCTACGTGCTTTTCTCGCCATCAAAAAGAAGAACAAAGAAATCTCCGAGCAAAAACGAATCATAGAAGAAAAGCAAAAAGATATTCTCGACAGCATCCACTACGCAGCCCGCATTCAAAAGTGCATGATGCCCAATGAGAAGTGGATTGCAAAAGAAATTGCGCGGCTGAAAGCGCAAGGAAAGAAATAAAAAATGAAAACAAGTTCCAAATATCAAGTATCAAGTCCCAAGCCCCAAGAAAAGGCAAAAGCCGTTGGCTGTTCCTTGGGACTTGGAATTTGGAATTTGGGATTTGGAACTTTGCTGTTCTTTTGCCAACTGCCAACTGCCTATTGCCAACTTTCTAAGGTGGATTCTCTCCAGCAACTTATTCTCACTGCGAAAGAAGATACCGATAAAGTAAACGCGCAAAATAGTTTAAGCAAATACTATCTTGAACTCGGCAATTATTCGCAGGCAATGAAAGTTGCGTCAGATGCAAAGGCGCTTGCTGAAAAAATAAATTTCAGAAAAGGAAAAGCGAATGCGCTTAACAACACGGGGAAAATTTTCTGGTCGCAGGGAAATTATGCCGATGCGCTCAAAAATCATTTGCAGGCGTTGAAAATCCGCGAAGAGATTGGCGATAAAAAAGGCGCGGCAAGTTCCTATGGAAATATCGGCAACATTTATCAGTCGCAGGGCAATTATCCCGAAGCCATCAACAATTACCTGAAAGCGCTGAAAGTGTTTGAAGAGTTAGACGACAAGCGCTTAATTGCCGCTACGCAAAATAATATCGGGCTGGTGTATTGGTCGCAGCAGAATTATGCCGAAGCGCTGAATTATTACAATCAATCGCTGAAAATAAGGAAGGAGATAAATGACAAACCCGGCATCGCTACTTCGTGCAACAACATCGGGTTGATATTTTATGACCAGCATAATTATTCCGATGCGCTGAAAAACCATTTGCTTGCTTTGAAACTACGCGAAGAAACAGGCGATAAAAAAGGAATTGCCGATTCCTACAACAACATCGGAATTATTTACGAGAAGCAAAAAAAATATTCCGATGCGCTGGCAAGTCATTTCAAAGCGCTGAGCATACGGCAGGAAATTGGCGACAAGAAAGGAATTGCTTCTTCGCATATCAACATCGGAAATGTTTTTGCCACCGAGAAAAAAATCGGCATTGCAAGAGAGCATTTGAACAAAGCGCTCGAACTTTCAAAAGAAATTGGCGCGAAGGAATATATTAAAGATAGTTTTGCAGGACTTGCACTTGCCGACAGCGCAGAAAAAAATTTCGAAGGAGCATTTAACGATTACAAGCGCTACGTTGCTTACCGCGATAGTTTGGTGAACGAAGAAATCACCAAGAAGACCGTGCAGGCGCAAATGAATTACGAGTTTGAGAAAAAGCAGGCAGAAGAAAAATTAGAACAGGAACGCAAAGATGCCATTGCCAAACGCGAGCGCGAACGCGAACTGATGATTCGAAATTTTTTCATCGCTGCCTCTGTACTTATGCTTGCGCTGGTTTTTTTTATTTACCGCGGCTACCGCAGCAAGCAGAAAGCGAATATAATCATCACGCAGCAGAAAGAAGAAGTGGAGCGGCAAAAAGAAATCATCCAGGAAAAAAACCAAGGCATCACTGACAGCATCAACTATGCACAGCGCATTCAGCGCGCGCTGTTTGCATCGGATGCGCTTCTTCAGAAAAATTTTCCCGGCTATTTTATTTTCTTCAAGCCGAAAGATATTGTGAGCGGAGATTTTTACTGGGCTGCGGAAAAAGACAACCGGTTTTACCTCGCGGTATGCGATTCCACCGGCCATGGCGTGCCGGGTGCATTCATGAGTTTGCTGAACATTTCTTATCTGAATGAAGCGGTGAATGAAAAAAGCAACACGCACCCGCACGAAATTTTTAATCACGTGCGCCAGCGGCTCATTGAAAATATTTCTTCCGAAGGCGCGCAGGATGGAATGGATGGAATATTGCTATGCTGTTCCAAAGAAGAAGGGATTAAGATTGAATACGCGGCAGCAAACAATGCGCCTGTTCTTGTTCGTGATGGAAAAATCAGTGAACTCGAAACCGATAATATGTCCGTTGGCTTGAGCGAAAGAAAAAACTCTTTTACGCACAGGGTTGTTCCATCAACCATCAACCGTCAGCCATCAACCCTTTACCTTTACACCGATGGCTTTGCCGACCAGTTTGGTGGTGAGAGAGGAAAAAAATTCAAGTACAAACAACTCAATGAAAAATTAATTTCTCTCAACCATCTTACTTTAACCGAACAGAAAAAAGAACTGGAAAAAACTTTTGATGAGTGGAAAGGAAATCTTGAACAGGTGGATGACGTACTTGTAATAGGTATTAGAATATAGAAGGGAAGAAATGAATTTGCTGTAAAGGTTTGAATCCATCCCGATGCGGCTTCCATCGGGATGTACGATGTGTTGGTAATTGGGATTAGAATTTAGCAGCAAGCAGAAGAAAGAAAATTACTTCTCCGCCAATTCCGGTTCCGGCTTGGCTGCACTTTCAATGGTTTGGATGTCGTCTTTCATTTCTTCAATCTTCGCTTTCTTGCCGATGGCTTTTCGCAGGTAAAAAAGTTTTGCCCTGCGTACTTCGCCTTTCTTTTCAACTTCAATGGATTCAATGAAAGGAGAGTTTAGAGGAAAAATACGTTCAACGCCAACACCGTTTGAAATTTTCCGAACAGTAAAAGTTCTGGTAGTGCCATCGCCTTTTCGCTGAAGAACAACTCCGGTGAACTGCTGAATGCGCTCTTTGTCGCCTTCTTTAATTTTATAGTTGACTGTAACAGTATCTCCCGCCTTGAAATCAGGAATGCTTTTTTTGGCGATTAATTGCTCTTCGGCATATTTAAGTAAGTTCATAACCGTACGTTTTAATAAAAGGGACGCAAAGATAATAGAAAGTTTGAATCAACGAAAAAATTACTTCAGCAAATCGGGCCTGCGCTTTTGGGTTCGTTCCAGTGATTTTTCATGGCGCCATTCTTCAATTTGCTTTGCATTTCCCGACAGAAGAACATCCGGCACTTTCATTCCTTTATAATCTGCCGGACGCGTATAGGCAGGAGGGGAAAGCAATCCATCCTGGAAAGAATCGGTGAGCGCGGAAGTTTCATCGGAAATAACTCCGGGCAAAAGACGGATTACTGCATCGCAAATAACAGCGGACGGAAGTTCGCCACCGCTCAACACATAATCTCCGATTGAAATTTCTTTGGTGATGAAGTGCTCGCGCACGCGATCGTCCACTCCTTTATAATGCCCGCAAAGGACGATAAGATTTTTTTTCAGCGAGAGATGGTTCGCCATTTTCTGATTGAACAATTCCCCATCGGGAGTCATGTAAATTATTTCGTCATAATCACGTTTCGATTTTAGTTTCGTTATGCATTTTGCAATCGGTTCAATCATCATCACCATTCCTGCGCCACCGCCATACATATAATCATCTGCGCTTTTATATTTATCCGAAGCATAATCGCGCAGGTTGATGATATTTAGTTGAACCAGTTTTTTTTCAATTGCGCGCTTCACAATCGAATGCTGGAACGGGCTTTCGAGCAATTTCGGAAGAACGGTGATGATGTCAATATGCAGCGGCTCGGTTTTTTTCTTTTTTCCCATGCCCCGAAAGTAATCAACAAATCTTTTCTTCCCCTTCATAAAATAGATTTTCATATCACCGAACAAAAACGTACTTTTGTATTTATTCCTCTTACTATGAAAAAATTTATGGCTCTGCATCCCGATAAAATCGGGACTCGCGAAGAGATAAAAGAAATTTATAACACTCCGCTGCTCGATTTGATTTTCCACGCGGCATCGGTTCACCGGAAATTTCACAACCCTTCCGAAGTTCAGGTGAGTTCACTGCTATCAGTAAAAACGGGCGGCTGCCCGGAAGATTGCGGTTACTGTCCGCAGTCGGCAAAATATCAAACGGAGGTCAACATTCATAAAATGCTTTCGCTCCGCGAAGTTTTAGATGCGGCATCAAACGCGAAAGCAAACGGTGCAACGCGCATGTGTTTGGGCGCTGCGTGGCGCGAAGTGCGTGATAATTCTGATTTCGATAAAGTGCTCGAGATGGTAAAAGGAATTAATGAAATGGGAATGGAAGTTTGCTGCACGCTCGGCATGCTCACTGAATCGCAGGCGAAAAAACTTGCCGATGCGGGATTGTATGCCTACAATCACAATTTAGATTCTTCAGAAGATTTCTACAAAAAAATTATTACTACAAGAAAATACGATGACCGCCTGAACACGATTGAAAATGTGCGCAAGGCAAAAGTTACGGTTTGCTGCGGAGGAATAATCGGAATGGGAGAATCGGTGGAAGACAGAATCGAAATGCTTCACACGCTTTCCAATCTGAATCCCCAGCCCGAATCAATTCCGATTAACGCGCTGGTGGCAGTGGAAGGAACTCCTCTTGAAAAACAAAAACCAATTTCTATCTGGGAAATGCTCCGCATGATTGCCACTGCAAGAATTGTGATTCCGAAATCAGTAGTACGTTTATCTGCGGGAAGAACTGAAATGAGCATTGAAGGACAGGCGCTTTGTTTTCTCGCAGGTGCGAATTCGATTTTTGCCGGTGATAAACTGCTCACCACTCCGAATCCTGATTTTAATGAGGACATGGAAATGTTCAAACTTCTCGGCTTGAAATCGCGCGAAGCATTCAACTATAAAGAAGCAAGTGAAGAAATTTCCGTATGAAAAAAAAATACTTCTATATAATTATTTTTCTTTTTGCCATCTGCCATCTGCCATCTGCCGTTTGCCATTCGCAGGAGGGATATTTTTACCATAGGAAAGGAGATGGAGATAAATATTTTGTTTCACTCGGCTATGGCGAAGGAACCGCTCACTGGAAATCTGTTTTCAGAAGCACGGAGTTTTATGATAAAGACGGGCGCGTAATCAATACGGGCGATTTCGAATTTGGTGCGAACAGCCCCACGAAACATTACGATATGAATGTTATGGCACCTATCAAACACATTCGCCTTGGCATGGGAATTTGTTTTGAGCATCATTATTTATCGCAGCTCAAAGTGTATGCAAAAGGCGGGGAAGAATATTTGTTGTTCGATGAAAGTTTGCGCTTCGATAAAATTTATTTTCAATCCGAAATCCCATTCAACTATGAATCGAAAAAGAAATATTCCTTCAACTGGAATTTCAGAGGAGGATGGTATGGCTACACAAACGTGAAACGCTTTAATTTCATAGGAGAAAAGCCGTTTCCCATTGCAATTCTTGCCACTACCGGGCTTATGGCTGATTATGAAATTTATCCTTCCGTTTATATTTTTGCATTTCCAAATTTTGAATATAAATTTTACGACAACGCGCGTACGGAAGCTCCCGTGCAAATCCGCCACAGTGTTTTTACGGCTTCCATTATTTGCGGAGTGCGCATTGACATGGGAAAATTCCACGACTAAAATAGCTGAACTTGAAAGAAGAATTTTTGCGCGAACAATTGCGCGGGCGAAAAGAAAAAGGATTGCTGAGAAAACTTTCCTCTGAAAATAATCTTATTGATTTCACTTCGAACGATTATCTCGGCTTTGCCCGCTCCAAAGAATTAAAAAATAGTTTGGCAGTTGAACTTGAAACTTTAAACTTTAAACTTGAAACCGGTTCCACCGGTTCCCGCCTTCTTACCGGAAATTCTTTTTATGCCGAAGAATTAGAAAAGTTCATAGCAAATTTTCATTACGCAGAAACAGGATTGTTTTTTAATTCCGGCTATGATGCAAATCTCGGATTGATTTCTTCCGTTGCAAAAAAAGGCGATGCAATTTTTTACGATGAACTTTCGCACGCTTCCATTTACGATGGAGTGCGTTTGTCAAAAGCGGAATCTTTTCCGTTCAGTCACAACAATAGCGCGCATCTCGAAGAAAGATTAAAATATTTCCGGAGGAATTATTCTGGAAATTGTTTTGTAATTGTTGAGAGCGTGTATTCTATGGACGGAGATTTTTCTCCGCTGAAAGAAATTTCAGAATTATGTTCAAGTCACAATGCGCATTTAATTGTTGACGAAGCGCACGCCACAGGAATTTTCGGAGCCAAAGGCGAGGGGAGATGCGTTGAATTCAACCTGCAGGAAAATTTTTTTGCACGCATTCACACTTTTGGAAAAGCGCTCGGCTGCCATGGCGCCATTGTTCTGGGAAGCGATGCGCTGAAAAATTATCTCATCAACTTCGCCCGCTCGTTTATCTATACTACTGCGTTGCCCATTCATAGTTTGGCGGCAATCAAATGCGCATATCAACTTCTTCAAAAAAGTAACGAGACGAATCAACTCAGGAAATTAATTACTGCATTTAAATCACAGATGAAAGAAAAATATATTTCCGGTTTGCCGGAAAGTTCAAGTCCTATTCAATCTCTCATCATTGCAGGAAATGAACGTGTGAAAAAAATCTCATCGCTGATTCAGAAAGACGGTTTTGATGTGCGCCCTATTCTCAGCCCCACTGTTCCAAAAGGAAAAGAACGAATCCGTATTTGCATTCATTCATTCAATACCGAAGTTGAAATTTTTAAGTTAACCTCTTCGTTGAAAAAAAATTGTAACCTTGCACCTTCAAAACAAGCAGTCGTTTCCGGATGAGAAAAATTTTTGTAACAGGAATCGGAACCGATGTCGGCAAAACCGTCACTTCGGCAATTTTGGTGGAAGCCATTCAGGCAGATTACTGGAAACCCGTGCAGGCGGGAACTTATTACACTACCGATTCCGAGCGGGTGAAAAAACTTATCAGCAACAACAAGAGCGTAATTCATCCTGAAGCGTATAAACTCCGCGAACATAAATCACCGCACGAAGCGGCTGCGATGGAAGGAGTGGATGTGGATTTCGAAAAAATAATTTTGCCGCAGACGAATAATACGCTCGTGATTGAAGGTGCTGGCGGAGTAATGGTTCCACTCAATCAAAAATATTTCATCATTGACTTAATAAAAAAGTTTGATGCGGAAACAATTGTTGTCATCCAGAATTATCTTGGAAGCATTAATCATTCGCTTCTCGCTATTGATATGCTTCGTCATCGCGGAATAAAAATCATCGGTCTTGTTTTCAACGGCTCTCCTCACGAACCATCCAAAAAAATTATTGAAAGTTACAGCGGGCTGAAAACAATTTGCTGGATAACAAAAGAGCACGCTATTACCAAAGACGTGATTCAGAAATACAAAAAAGATTTTCAATCTCTCTGATTTCTTCTGGTAACGAATCAACGAATCTTTTTACGAATGTTACGAATTATAAATAATTCGGCATGCACATGATTCGTTAAATTCGCAATCCAATTAATAATTCGTTACCGGAAAAAAATGAAAACTCTTTCGAAGAGAGATAAAAAAATAATATGGCATCCGTATACGCAGCATAAACTCAACCCTGCTTCTATTGGAATTGTAAAAGCAAAGGGTACGTATGTATATGACGAGAGCGGAAAAAAATATATTGATGCTCTCGGTTCCTGGTGGACTTGCCTGCACGGGCATGCACATCCTTACATTGCTAAAAAAGTTTCTGCGCAGTTAAAAAAAACAGAACACGTAATCTTTGCAGGATTTACTCATCAACCTGCTGTTGAACTTGCAGAGCGTTTATTGAAAAAACTTCCGAAGAATCAAAAACGAATTTTCTTTTCTGATAACGGCTCCACCGCTGTGGAAGTTGCGCTGAAAATGTGTTTTCAATATTGGCACAACAAAGAAATTCTGAAAACAAAAGTCATCGCTTTTAAAAATTCTTATCACGGAGATACTTTTGGAGCAATGTCAGTGAGTGAGCGCGGTGCATTTACAAAACCGTTTCATTCAAATTTATTTGAAACAATTTTTATTGATGCTCCTGTGAAAGGAAAAGAACAAAAATCTATTCAGCAACTCACATCAACCATCAACCATCAACCATCAACCATTTCATCTTTCATCTTCGAACCAATTGTGCAGGGCGTTGCCGGAATGGTAATTCACGAAGCAAAAGCATTGGAAGAAATGATTCGCATTTGCAAAGAGAATAATATTTTCACTATTGCCGATGAAGTGTTCACAGGGTTTGGCAGAACGGGAAAATTTTTTGCAACTGATTATTTTAAAAAGAAACCGGATTTATTTTGTTTGTCGAAAGGATTAACTGGCGGAACCATGCCGATGGGAATTACTTCCTGCACGGAAGAAATCTTCAATGCATTTCTTTCAGAAGACCGGATGAAAACTTTTTTTCACGGACATTCGTTCACTGCAAATCCGGTTGCATGTTCTGCCGCGCTGGCAAGTTTGGATTTGATGGAAAGGAAAGCAACGTGGAACAATATTGGAAGAATTGAGAATAGAAATAAAATTTTTTCGAAACATATCGATGGAAATAAAGTGATAAGAGAACTAAGAGCAATGGGTGTTATATTGGCAATAGAATTGAAAACAGAAAATGAAACTTCCTATTTTAATTCCATCCGCGATAAGGCAACTAAATTTTTTCTTCAGAAGGGAATTCTTCTTCGTCCGCTCGGCAATGTAATTTATCTTGTGCCGCCATACTGCATAAGCGATAAAGATTTGGATTACATTTATGCTTCAATTGAAGAATTCATTGAAGCAAGCGCCAATGACCAAATCCCAAATGACAAATAAATTCTAATGACACAAACTTCAAATTCAAAATGATGAGTTTGAGATTTTATATTTTTCAATTTGGTATTTATTTGTTATTTGTTTTTTGTTATTTGGTATTTATTTTTTTATGATAATAAAAAAAATATTGATTGCCAATCGCGGAGAAATCGCTTTGCGTATCATGCGTTCATGCAGGGAGATGGGAATCTCTACCGTTGCAGTTTTTTCTGAAGCCGACAGGAATGCGCCTTTCGTTCGCTATGCCGATGAAGCGGTTTGCATTGGCGCTGCGTCTTCGTCCGAGTCCTATCTCAATGGGGAAAAAATAATTGATGCCTGCAAAAAATTAAAAGCCGATGCCATTCATCCCGGCTATGGTTTTCTTTCCGAGAATGCAGCGTTTGCCCGCGAAGTAAAAAAAAATAAAATCATTTTCATTGGTCCTTCCACAGAAGCAATGGAAATGATGGGCGATAAACTTTCGGCAAAAGCAACAGCAAAAAAACAGAATGTGCCGATGGTTCCCGGAACGGAAGGAGCGATAAAGGATTTTAAAGAAGCAAAAAAAGTTGCGAAGAAAATTGGTTTTCCTGTTCTGATGAAAGCAAGCGCGGGCGGTGGAGGAAAAGGAATGCGTGTAGTAGAAAATGAAAATGATTTCGAAGAAGAAGTGAAGCGCGCATCGAGCGAGGCAAAATCTGCTTTTGGTGATGGTGCTGTGTTCATAGAGAAATATGTTACTCAGCCGTGCCATATCGAAATACAAATTCTTGCCGATGAATTCGGCAATGTGGTTTATCTTTTCGAGCGCGAGTGTTCCGTTCAGCGCAGGCATCAGAAAGTAATTGAGGAAGCGCCATCTACCGTTCTTACTTCCGCAATCAGAAAAAAGATGGGCGAATGCGCGGTGAGTTTGGCTAAGGCATGTAAGTATGCTGGCGCAGGAACAGTGGAATTTTTAGTTGATGCAAAAAAGAATTTTTATTTCCTTGAAGTAAATACGCGACTGCAGGTAGAGCATCCCGTTACGGAAATGATAACCGGAATTGATTTGGTGAAGGAGCAAATTAAAATTGCCGAAGGGAAAAAACTTTCCTTCAAACAGGAGGATTTGCAAATCAACGGGCATTCAATCGAAGTTCGCGTGTATGCCGAAGACCCTTCTAATAATTTTTTGCCGGATATTGGAAAACTTATTTCGTACAAAGTTCCGCAAGGCGCAGGCATTCGTGTTGACGATGGCTTTGAAGAAGGAATGGACATTCCCATTTATTATGACCCTATGATTTCAAAATTGATTTCGCATGGAAAAAACAGGGAAGAAGCAATATCAAAAATGCTTCGTGCGATTGGTGAATATAAAATTACTGGCGTGGAAACAACTTTGCCTTTCTGCAAATTTGTTTTGAACCATAAAGCATTTGCTTCGGGAAATTTCAATACGCATTTCGTAAGCAACTATTTTTCTCCTGATAAATTATTTTCCGGTTCAAAAGAAGAAGCGTTTATTGCTTCTGTAATTGCGGGAAGAATATCTGCCAAAGAAAAAATAATTTCTTCCAGCGGCAATCATGCTTCTGTTTCAAAATGGAAACTGAAGCGGCTGAATTCGGAAGAATAAAATAAAAAAAGTCCCCGATTGCTCAGGGACTTTTTCAGTTAACACAACCAACAAAACAATTTACTTGAGAGTGATGGCAGCAGTATAAGTGCCGATAGTTAGGAGCGCCTGATTATCGCACGCTCCGCTGCCCTGGGAATTAGGATAAGCAAAATTAATGTTCCTGGTTTTTTTGGTTCCGGGAGTGAAGTCAAGTGCACCGTCAATGAACGGATGATGACCGGGATGAAGGGCATCAGGCGAGCAGGTGAAATCACGCACAAGTTGGGTTACTACGTTTGCAGTAAAACTTTCTCCTTTCGCAGTTGTGCCGCTTGCAGTTCCGGTAATTCCTACACGCGCTTTACTCCATATAATATGAGTGGCTTGTCCCATATATACTGTAGGGTCGCTGGTATTTAAAAGTGTTTTGGTTCTTGCGCAAGTCCAGCTAATCGTTCCGTTTGAGGTAACAATGCTTACAGTAGCGCTTACTGACCATGTTAAATTAGTGGTTGCCGGATTAAAAGTCGGAGAAGTGGTGTTGATAATGGTTTTGTTCACGCTAACCGCATTTCCATCCACAATATAATTGCTTGATGTTATATGCACGTTGAAACCGGGATTTCTGTAATACTTGGCGCCATTGGTGGAAGCCGAATAATCAAGCATCAGAGTGCCGCTGCGTGTGTGCCCGTCAATGCAGGTTCCTCCGTTAAATGTAATCGTAATTGTTTTAAGTGCTGTGTCAGTGCTTACGGTTGCACACGATGTTAAAATGTTTTCATCTCCGTAGCGGTAAGAAGTCATAGCGCCATCTTCCGATGCCTGCCCTGCCATGTTGGTAACGTCATCGGCATTGCGTTCTGCCATGTTGTTGTCGTTTGCGCTGGCGCCATCAATGTCGGCAGGTGTGGGCGCGTCAGGGTTGTGCTTTTTGCAGGAAACCATTGCCATTCCCATTGCAAATAAAATGGCAGCGATTGAAAATGTAATTTTAGTTGTTTTCATTGTTTTGATTTTTTTGTGAATATTATTTCTGATTTGGGAGTATGACGACTTGTAAAAGAGAAAAGTTACAGCATTCATTTAATAAAGTTTTTTGCAGATTAATAACGAATAGTTACCTTTGATGAAACAATTCAGCTTTTGGTTCGTTATAGAATGGCATAATTGTTGAAAGTTTATATAAATCATGGCAGTTTTTCGTAAAACATATACTCTTTTACTTTTACTTATATATATTCCTTTTGGAACTTTTGCTCAAACCAAAAGAAAAAAAGATTCAAACAATAAAACAATAGTTCCTCAGCCGGCATATGAAAATAAAATTCTTCTTCCTACTCTTGCTTATAACGGAGAAACTTTACCCACTATAACAATTCAGGAATTTCCCGTAATTGCCGCGCGTGTTTTCAGAAGTGAAAAAGAAAAACAAGCATACCTGAAACTTAAACGCGATGTGAAGAAAGCATATCCGTATGCCATTCTTGCTTCTGTAAAACTGAAAGAGTACGATGCCATTCTTGCGAACATGAATGAAAAAGAACGCACACCTTATCTGAAAAAAACGGAGAGAGAATTAAAAGAACAGTTTGAAAGTGATTTGAAAAATCTCACTATGAATCAGGGAAGAATTTTAATTCGCCTGATTGACCGCGAAACAGGAAAAACAACTTATAAAGTAATTCACGATTATCGCGGAACTTTTTCGGCTTTTGTTTGGCAATCTTTTTCTTTGCTCTGGGGCAACAATCTCAAATGGAAATACGACCCGTCAAAAGGAGAAGATAAATTAATTGAAGAACTCATTCAACAAATTCAAGACGGTGAAGTTTAAATCTTCGAAAAACGAATTTGTACGAAAAATACGAAAAGGGCTTTCTGATTATTTTTTCCTGAACCGTTTCGCCACTTTTAATTCCTTGCTTCCTGCAGCGTATTCGTAAAAACCTTTTCCGGATTTTATTCCAAGATTTCCCGATGCCACCATGTTTTCAAGAAGAGGGCAAGGCGTGTATTTCGGATTTTGAAATCCTTCGTAAAGAACTTTCATAATAGAAAGGCAAACATCCAGCCCGATGAAATCTGCCAGTTGAAGCGGACCCATCGGGTGAGCCATTCCAAGTTTCATCACCGTGTCAATTTCTTCAACACCTGAAACGCCTTCGTGCAAAGTATAAATGGCTTCGTTAATCATGGGCATTAAAATCCGGTTTGCAACAAAACCTGGCGCATCATTTACTTCTACCGGAACTTTTTTGAGTTTCACAGAAATATCCATGATTGTTTTTGTAATTGCATCAGAAGTTTCTTTTCCGCGAATTACTTCCACCAGTTTCATCAACGGAACAGGGTTCATGAAATGCATTCCGATTACTTTGTCTGTGCGCTGGGTAACGGAAGCAATTTTAGTAATTGAAATGGATGAAGTATTGCTCGCAAGAATCGTTTCCGGTTTGCAAATGGAATCGAGTTGTTTGAAAATATTTAATTTAAGTTCCGTATTTTCTGTAGCGGCTTCCACTACTAAATCAGCATTCTTCGCGCCATCTTCTAATTTAATGTAAGTGGAAATATTTCCGATCGTAATTTTTTTTTGTTCTTCGGTTAAACTTCCTTTAGCGACTTGCCTGTCAATATTTCTTGTGATAGTTGCAATTGCTTTATCCAAAAATTCCTGTTTGATATCCACCAGCGAAACTTTATATCCGAATTGCGCAAAGGTGTGAGCAATGCCGTTGCCCATTGTTCCACTTCCGATTACAGTAATGTTTTGCATGAAAGAAAATTAAGAAGCGAACTCGTCAGGATTAATGATTCTATAAGCAAGTGACGCTGTTGCTCCGCCAACAAATGGTCCCACGAGATAAAGCCAAAGATGTTGAATTGGATGGCAAGGGCATGTTCCGAAGAAAGTGTCAACGAGAATCGGTCCTGTTCCAACGGCAGGATTAAATGCTCCTCCTGAAATATCTCCAACAGTAATTGCTCCTGCCAGAACTGTGGAACCGATAGCGAGCCCGTAGTAATGATTGCCTTCGGTTTTTTTTGAAGTGGCGACAGAAAGCACAACTAAAGAAAGCGCAAAAGAAAAAATTATTTCGCAGGCAAGCGGCTTGAGAATATTTATATCGGGATTTGGTTTTGGCCCGCCAATACTTTTTCCCCAGACAAGAAAGAAAATTAGCGCTGCACAAAATGCCGCGATGAATTGGATTAGCATATATATAAGGGAATCTTTCACTCCTATTTTTCCGCGAAGCAAAATGGCAAGTGTAACGGAAGGATTATAATGCGCGCCAGAAATGTGCCCGCCCATGTATACCATTACCATCAGTACAGCGCCAATGCCGATGGGAGCAAGAAAATTTCCGCCCGAAAAACAAATAGTGAAAACAAGGAAAAATGTTCCGATAAATTCTACAAGATATTTTCTCATGGGTAATGTTTTTAAAAGTTGGAGGCAAAGATAAATTTTTTACATTCGTCCTTCAGAAAAGAAATTCACAACTTTAAAATATTTTTTATGCCAATCACAATCGGACAAAAAGCGCCCAACTTCAATCTTCCTGACCAGGATAAAAACATGCACTCGCTCGAAGCACTGAAAGGAAAAAATGTTGTCTTGCTTTTTTTTCCAGCGGCATTCACCGGAGTTTGCACCAAAGAAATGTGCGAAACCACCAGCGACCTTTCGTATTACAGTGGGCTGAATGCAAACGTGTACGGCATTTCGGTTGACATGCCTTTTTCATTGGGAAAATTCCGCGAAGTAAATGGAATTAAATTTCCGCTGCTTTCCGATTTTAATAAAGAAGCGATTTCTGCCTATGATGTGCGCAATGAAAATTTTTCTGTGGGATTGAAAGGAGTTGCCAAGCGCGCTTCGTTTGTGATTGACAAAGAGGGAACGATTCGTTTTGCAGAAGTTCTTCCTGCCCCAGGAGATTATCCCAACTTTGAAGGAATTAAAAAAACGTTGGAATCGCTCAAATAATTTTTTTGGCTATCAAAATTAGCCGCTCCGATTTTTTTTCGTCAAAGGCATTCAGTTTATAATCGCCAAAGAAATTTATAACCGTAAGTTTATTTGCTTCAAAAAGTTTTTCTAATTCTGTTTTTTCATAAGCGCGGACTTTTTCAGAGAAAAAATATTTTTTGCCTTTATCAGTGATTTCAATTTCCTTCACAATCATTTTTCCCCGAAGTGATTTTTTTATTTTAAAGTTTACATTACTGCAGTTGAAAGTTGTTTCAGGAACTAATTGTTGAATTTCTCTTTTGTAATTCATAAAATCAAATACAAATAATCCGTCTTTTTTCAGAGCAGCAGAAATTGATTTCAGCATTTTATTATTTTCATAATCATTTTCAAAATATCCGAAACTTGTAAATAAGTTTAATGCCACATCATAATAATTTATTCGGAAAAGATTTCTGATGTCGTGTGTATAGAAATTTAAATTTTTTCTTTCCGATTTTTTTGCTTCTAAAATATTTTTTTCGCATAAATCAATTCCGGTAACCTCCTCAATTTTTTTTTCATTCAGATAAACCGAATGCCTTCCTCTTCCGCAGCCGCAATCCATAATTTTTGCGGAGGAAGCAATTTTTAGAAATGAAATAAGAGTATCGAGAAATAATTTTGCCTCTTCACAATCCCTGTGTTTGTAAAGAAGTGCATAATATTCCGAGCCAAACCAATCTTCAATCCAATCAGTCATTGTATTATTATTAGTAAATTTGAAAATAGTTTTACCGTGAAAAATCATGCAAAGATAGTTTTATGTTTTTTTCTCGCATGGTTGTTCTTTTTTTATTCCGGAAAATGTTTTTCGCAGCGTGTGGCAGAAAATAATTCTATTATTTCCGGAGCGAAAAATATTGCCGCAGTGGCTGCGCCCATTGTGAAAGATGCGTATAAAAGAGAAGAAAACAGAAATGCCGTAGTGAAAGGCATAAGCAATCTGGCAGGACAAGCGGTTCCATTGGCAGAAAAAGCCGCGCCTATTATGCGAAAAGGATTTGTAATTGGAAAAAAGATTTTGAAAGTTCTTAAAAAGATTTTGCGATGACCAACCGGGAAATATTTTTTAATCATATCGCGCAGACATCTCTTTCTCCGCCTGCGCTTGAAATAAAATCTGCAAACGGAATTTATATCTATGGAGCTGATGGAAAAAAATATTTCGATTTGATTTCAGGAATATCGGTTAGCAATTTAGGGCATGGCAATTCAAAAATTGTCAGCGCGATAAAAAAGCAACTCGATAAGCATAAATATGTAATGGTCTATGGAGAATTTATTGTTTCCCCGCAGGTGGAATATGCAAATCTTCTTGTAAAATATCTTCTCCGAACGAAGTTACGGAGTCCGTCTTCCAGCGGACCTAAAAATTTAGATAATGTTTATTTCACTTCCTCCGGTGCGGAAGCGGTTGAAGGCGCACTGAAACTTGCAAAACGTTTTACGGGAAGAACTGAAATCATTGCATTCAAAAATTCTTATCATGGCAGCACGCACGGAGCGTTGAGCGTGATGGGAAATGAAATGTTCAAGCAGGCATTTCGCCCGCTGCTTCCGGATATCCGCTTTCTGGAATTTAACAATGAAAAAGATTTAGCGCTGATAAGTTCTAAAACTGCCTGCGTAATTGTTGAACCCATTCAGGGAGAAGCAGGAATTATTTTACCGCAAAAAAATTTTCTGGAAAAACTTCGGGACAAATGCGGTGATGCCGGAGCATTATTAATCTTTGATGAAATTCAAACCGGAATGGGAAGAACCGGAAAACTTTTTGCGTTTGAAAAATATAAAGTTGTCCCGGATATTCTTTGCCTTGCAAAAGCACTTGGAGGTGGAATGCCGATGGGCGCATTCATCTCTTCTAAAAAAATTATGTCAACGCTTTCGTACGAACCGGTGCTCGGGCACATTACAACTTTTGGCGGTCATCCGCTGAGTTGCGCTGCGGGAATTGCTTCCATGAAAGAAATTGTTTCAAAAAAATTATTTCTTTCTGCTGAGAAAAAAAATAAATTGTTCAGAAAACTTCTCAAACATTCGCGCATAAAAGAGATACGGGGAGAAGGATTGCTTTTAGCAATTCAGTTTTCCAGTGAAAAAGAAAATAAAAAAATAATTTCAAAATGTATTGAGAATGGTGTCATCACCGACTGGTTTCTTTTTCGCGCGGATGCGATGCGCATTGCGCCTCCTATCATAATTTCGGAAAAAGAGATTAAACTTGCATGCGAAATAATTCTTCGTTCAATTGAATCTATAAAATAAATTTTATGAATGTTCTCATAGTGGAAGATGAAAAAGGGCTTTCGGCAGAGATAAAATCTTTTCTGGAGAAAGAAAATTTTTTATGCGAAAGCGCCTACACGGGCAAGGAGGCATCCGAAAAAATTTTTGTAAACAACTATGATTTTGTTTTGCTTGATTTGGGTTTGCCGGATTATGAAGGATTAAATCTTCTAAAGGAAGCCCGTGAAGCAAACCGTGAATCGGCTTTTATAATTTTGACTGCGCGCGGTGCGGTGGATGATAAAATAAAAGGATTGAATCTTGGAGCGGATGATTATCTGGCAAAACCGTTTTCACTTCTGGAATTGCTTTCGCGCATGCAGGCGATTACGCGGAGAAAACACGGGCTGAAAAAAAATCTCATTAAAGTTTTTGATTTCACCATAGATATTCAAAAGCGTTCCGTTCTTCAAGGAGCAAAAGAAATTGCTCTCACGAAAAAAGAATTTGACATTCTCGTTTATCTTGTGCTTCATAAAAACCGCGTGCTTACGCGCAACCAACTTACCGAACACATTTGGGGTGATGTGCTCGAAGAGGATTACGATTCCAACTATGTGGACGTGCATATAAAAAATCTCCGGAAAAAATTAGCAGCACACGCTTCTGCTGATTGGCTCGAAACAGTCCGCGGAATCGGTTATCGCGTTAACGCCTGATATAATGAAACTCAACAATAAACTCACACTTGTCAACACGGCTTCCAAACTATTAATTTTTATTGCCATTGTTTTTCTTGTTCCCTTCATGGTGAGAAAAGTTGTGCTTGACCTCACCGATAAGCGCCTGGTTGTAATGCAAAAAAGAGTAATAGGAATTATTGATAAAGTGGGAATAAATAATTTTATCCGCACGGAAAGCGACAGCAGTTTTGCGAGTTACAATATTTTGAAAGAAGAATATATTTCTCTTGAACCGATTTCTGATTCAACAAAAATTTCTGACAAGATTAATAATGATGAACGGAATATTGAAAATGTGATAGTGGATTACCGCGTGCTGAGTTCTGTTTTTCTGAAGGAGAATAAAAAATATCTTCTGGAAATAGGAAAGAGTTTGTCGAACATAAATCAATTAGATAATACCATTAAAAAGTTTGCTTTATATATTCTCATAGCTATTTTGATAATTACTGTGATAACGGATATTACGTTTACAAATTATTTTCTTCGCCCGTTTAAAACCATTATTGAAAAAAAATTGAAACCCATCAGCAATCCAACGGATTTTGATTTCAGGGAAATTAAAACCACTACAGACGATTTTAGAATTCTTGAAAAAACAATTCATGAAATGATGGAGAAAATTAATTATGCTTTTCTGCGCGAGAAAGATTTTACCAGTCATGTTTCGCATGAACTATTGACCCCTATTTCTCTCCTGCAAAGCCGCCTTGAAAATATTTTATCAGACCAGAATATTTCAGAAAATGTTGCGCTGAAAGTTATTGAATCGCAGAAAACATTAACGCGCCTGAAAAAAATAATCAACGCGCTGCTGATGATTTCAAAAATAGAACACGAACAATATTTGAAAGAAGATGCAGTGAATATGAAATACCTTGTTGCAGATGTGCTGGAGGAAATTGATGAACGCTTCGAAGAGAAAAAATTAAATGTGGATGTAAAAGCAGAAACCGATTTTGTAATTCAGGGAAATAAAAGTTTGCTCTTCACTCTTTTATTTAATCTGATTAATAATGCAATAAGGTATAATGTTACGCACGGAAGAATTTTTATCCGTACATTTTTTGAAAATAAAAAATTTATTATTGAAGTTGAAGACAGCGGCATCGGAATTCCGCAGGAAAAAATTAAAATGCTGTTTGACCGTTTCAAGAAAATGAAATTTACCGATGAAGAAAGCCACGGGCTTGGGCTTCCGATTGTAAAAGCCATTGCCGATTTTCATAACATTATGATTACTATCAGTTCTTCCGAAGGAAAAGGAACTGTTTTTAAATTGATTTTTCCATCGTGAAGAATACTTCATCTTATCTTCATTGAAATTCTTTTCCACCTTCATAATTCCTTCACAGCATAGTCATACATTTGTTCAGTAAACACAAAGGAAAATCCTGCGTGTGAAAAACAAAAAGTTCAACAACTAAAACACAACAAAATGAAAAAAGTAGTTTTATTTGCAGCACTCGTTGCATTTTCAATGACAACAGTTCTTGCACAGCAATCAGGTGAAAAAAAATCTGAAGCAAAACCAAAAACTGAAATGAAGAAAGACACAGCAAAGAAAGAAGCGAAGAAAGTTCCTGCTGAGAAAAAAGAAGCAAAGAAAGAAGAAAAGAAAGAAGCTCCTAAAAAGAACTAATTCTTTTTTCGATTGTAAAAAAGTCCGTACAGAAATGTCCGGACTTTTTTATTTATATGTGCCGACAGAAAGCATGGTGAGCGTGCACGCTTCGAGCACTTCAATTCCTGCCTTGCGCGCTTTTTCTTCCAACTCCGGATTTTCTGTTCCCGGATTAAAAATAATTCTTTCCGGTTTCAGCGAAAGAATATAATCGTAATAGTGCGGTTGATTTTTCGCTCCGACATAAAGCGTAATCGTATCCACATTTTCAATTTTCGGAAAGCCGGTTTGAATTTTTATTCCCATAATTTCTCCTTCTTTCAAACCAATTGCCACCACCGGAATATGATTGTAGTGAAGCATGCGCACAGCGCGGTTGGAAAACCGTTCGTGATTTTCTGAAGCACCTATGACTACAGTTTTTTTCATTCCACTTCTATATAGTCAAGTTCTTTTCCGTACGTTTCTTTCAGATTGAAAAGAGAAAAGAAAGCGAGCGACATTACAACTCCTGCAACGATAAGAGCAGAATTCCAGATTCCCAAAGAGGCAGCGATAGAATTCCAAGCCAGCGTCATGAGCACAAGCGATCCGCGAACAAAATTCGGAGCGGTGGTGGTGACTGTAGAACGAATGTTCGTTCCGAATTGTTCCGAAGCAACGGTGACGAACATTGCCCAATATCCCTGCGCTAATCCGAGAATGAAAATGATGAGGTAAAAGAAATTTGCGCTTGCGCCAAACGAATAAAAATATCCAACCATGGAAATTGTAAGAGTAATAAGCGCGATGAGAATGGATTTTTTTCTTGACTTCAGCCATTGACTTATGAAGCCGGTAATCAAACTTCCGAGCGCTGCGCCAATGTAATGATACATGATGGCTCTTCCGGGATTTATTTTTTCAGCAATGCCGAGATATTCTCCGAACTCTTTTGAAAATGTTACGAGAATCCCGATGACATACCAAACAGGAAGCCCTATGAGAATGCAGAAAAGATATTTGAAAAATTTTTCGCGCGTGCGGAAGATGGAAAAAAAATTTCCGCGGCTTGCTTTTGATTCTTTCACTTTGTCAAACATTCCTGATTCGTGAACATAAATTCTTAATCCGAGAAGCAGCAATCCTAAAACCCCGCCAGCCCAGTATGCTTCGCGCCAGCCCCATTCTGCTACTGTGAATGCAAGCACTGCGCCTGCAATTCCAACTCCCGATACAATGCTCGTTCCCCATCCGCGTGTTTCTTTCGACATTACTTCTGAAACCAGCGTGATTCCTACTCCTAATTCTCCGGCTAATCCGAATCCGGCAATCACGCGCAGCCATGCATATTGCTGAAAGGTGTGAACAAAACCGTTTGCAATGTTTGCGAGCGAGTAGAGGAGAATGGTGAGAAACAGCGCGGACAATCTTCCTTTTTTATCTCCGAGAATTCCCCACACGATTCCGCCAAGCAGCATTCCGATCATTTGCATGTTGATGAGAAAAATTCCGGAGTCCTTGATTTTCTCCTGTGCAATTCCGATTTCCGCCAAACTGGGAACGCGCACAATGCTGAAGAGAATCAAATCATAAATATCCACGAAGTAGCCGAGCGCGGCAACGATGACAACAATGTTAAGAGGATTTTTTGTAACGGAATTTCCGGACATGCGGAGGATGGGGGATTCGAACCCCCGATACGGCTTTTCAACCGTATGCCGGTTTAGCAAACCGGTGCCTTCAACCACTCGGCCAACCCTCCGAAATTTTTTGCGGCAGTTTTCCTCTGCACAATAATTTCTGCATTCAAAAACGGGAGCGAATTTAAGAAAAAAGATTAGCAGTGAATTTTTAAGAAAGCATCTTCAGCACCGCTTCTGCTGCCTCTTCTCCTTTGTTCCCGAATTTTCCTCCTGCGCGGTTCAATGCCTGCTCAAGAGTATCGGTAGTAAGCACACCGAAGGAAACCGGTTTATTTGCTGCAAGCGAAACATTCATGATTCCCTGCGAAACGGTTTTGCAGATATAATGATAATGGTCGGTTTCGCCTTTTATAACGCAGCCGAGACAAATTACTGCATCGCATTTTTTTTTCAGAAGGAATTGCGCGGTGAGCGGCAACTCAAAACTTCCGGGAGAATTTTTCCGCAGGATATTTTTTTTTGCAATGCCATTCTCAAGGAGAAATTTTTCTGCGCCTGCATAAAGTTCTTCGGTTACTTCAGGATGCCATTCGGAAACAGCAATGCCGATTTTAATTTTACCGGGAGTGAGCAATAAATTTTTTTTGAAAAAATTTTTTCTCTTTGATGAAGAAGACATGAGAAAATTATTCAGCGATCCCTGCTTTTATTTTCGCGCGTGAAATATATTTTTCCACCTCTCTGCCTTCGCGCGCTTCCGCGAAATCAGATTTCAACTGCTCATAGAGTTGAAGCGCTTCCTTATATTTTCCCTGCGTTTCGTAAAGGGTGGCTGCTTTCATCAGGTAAACGGGAGTGGTGAAATTATTTTCATTTTCTTTTGCCGCTTTCAGATACTGGTTTATCGCATCATCGGTTTTTCCGAGTTCGGCATACGCATCGCCTTGCGCGCCAATAGAAATGGGAGCAAGCATCATATCTTTTCCGTCATACGCTTTCAGTTCGCTGATGGCATCTTCATATTTTCCTTTGTGTAAATAACACAACCCAAGGTATAAATGAGCAAGATTGCCGGAAGTTGTTAAGCCGTACTGGTCGGTAATTTCCTTGAAGCCGAGAAATTGTCCGTCACCGTTAATGGCTTTGTCGAGCGAATCTTTTTCAAAATATTTTTCCGCCATGTACATTTGTCCTTCGGCTTCTTCTTCCATGGGGCCGATGTAAAGTTTTGTCCATGCAAAATATCCGCCCACCAGCACCGCAATGGCTCCGCCAATAATTGACAAACTTTTTTTATTTTCTTCTATGTAGCGTTCCGCCTTGCTGATGGTTTCCTGCACATCAATAGCGGGTTCTTCTTTTTCTGCCATGAAATTTTTTCTTAAAAGAGTGGCAAAGATAGAATTATTTTGTAACGGAAGTTTTAAGCAGAAGACATGATTAGATTTGTATTTTCGTAGCAATGCAGCCGCTGGTTCTCCATAAACTTTCACTCGTGAGTTTTAAAAATTACGCGCATGCCGAGTTGAATTTTTCTCCGCGGTTCAACTGCATTGCGGGAAATAACGGGGAAGGAAAAACAAATCTGCTGGACGCCATTCATTATCTTTCCTTCACAAAAAGTTATTTTAATCCCATTGATTCGCAGAATATTTTTCACGATGCGCCCCTGTTTGTGATACAGGGGAATTTTTTTCAGGATGGAAAAGAAGACGAAGTGTATTGCGCGCAGAAAAAAGGCGAGCGCAAGCAAATCAAGTTGAATAAAAAAGAAGTTGCCCGTTTTGCCGACCACATCGGAATGTTTCCGGCAGTAATGACTTCTCCTTCCGATGTGGAACTGATTCTTGAAGGAAGTGAAGTGCGCAGAAAATTTTCCGACAGCATTATTTCTCAATATGACCGCGCGTATCTTGAAAACATTATTGCTTATTCCAAAGTTTTGCTGCAGCGCAACGCGCAGTTGAAACAATTTTCGAAAAGCGGAAAGTTTGACAACGAGTCGCTGAAAATCTGGGATGTGCAGTTGGTGGAACTTGGAAATAAAATTTACGCCAAGAGAAAAGAATTTTCGGCTGAATTTGAACCCATCTTCAACAAACAGTATGAGTTCATTTCTGGTGGAAAAGAAAAAGTGGAAATTGCCTACCAGTCGCAATTGCATAAAGGCGATTTTGAAGCCCTGCTTAGCGAGGCGCTGGAGAAAGACAGGATTATGGAATATTCCACCGTGGGAGTTCACAAAGATGATTGGGAATTCCGGATGGATAAGTACCCGGTGAAAAAATTTTCTTCGCAGGGGCAGCAAAAATCATATTTGCTCGCGGTGAAGTTGGCACAGTTTGAATTTGTGAAACAACACAAGCAGGTTATTCCCATTCTCATGCTTGATGACATTCACGATAAACTGGACGAGCACCGCGTGAAAAAAATAATTGAACTTGTCAGCGGAAATGATTTCGGGCAGGTGTTCATCACCGATACCAGCAAAGAACGAATTCAGAAACTTTGCAAAAGCGCGGGTGCAGAAATGAAATTATTTAAAGTGAAACAAGGAGCCATATCGGAAGGTTGAAAAAATGATTTTGTTTATTCCTTTTAACTTATACATTTGTGCCCATGTCCACCAACGAACAAAATATCAAAGAAGCGGTCAATGAATTTCTGAAGTCAACGCGGCTGGGCAAAAAACTTTCCGAGCAAAAAATAATCAGCGGATGGGAAAAAATAATGGGTAAGATGATTGCAAAGCATACCAAAGAAGTTTCGATTATCAACAAAAAACTTTTTCTTTCGCTTGATTCGGCACCGCTCAAGCAGGAACTTTTTTACGCGCGCTCAAAAATAATCGGCATGTTAAATGAAGAAGCAGGCGAAGAAATAATTCAAGAAATTATTTTCAGGTAAATAAATACAAACTATTAAATGTATTCCCTATGAAAAAATCTTTACACCTTTCATTCATCCTTTGCGGAGTTTTATTTCTTGGTTCGTCTTCTGCAAACGCACAACTTATTGCTGCGGGCGGCTATCATTCGCTTTTCAACTGCACCAGCAACACCGCGTATGCCTGCGGACAAAATCTTTACGGGCAGTTGGGCGATGCCACTTCCATTGACAAACACACGCCTGTGCAGGCGAGCGGAGCAACCAGCGTAATTGCAGTGGCAACGGTGTATGACCATTCACTTTTTCTGAAAAGCAACAACACCGTTTGGTCGTGCGGAGATAATACGTACGGACAATTAGGCGATGGCACCAACACGGGCAAAAATGCTTCCGTGCAGGTAAGCGGGGTGTCGGGCATAATAGTTATTGCTGCCGGTTACCAGCATTCACTCTTTGTAAAAAATGACGGCACTGTTTGGTCGTGCGGAGACAACACCTACGGGCAGTTGGGCGATGGCACCACCACTCAGCGAAAAACTCCCGTGCAGGTGAGCGGCCTGACAGGAATTACTGCAGCGGCAGCAGGGCAATATCAATCCCTGTTTCTGAAAAACGATGGCACTGTTTGGTCATGCGGAAGAAATAATTACGGGCAGCTGGGCGATGGAACCAACACCGACCGGCATTCTCCCGTACAAATTACTTCGCTCAGCGGAATTTCATTTATTGCTGCGGGCGCTTCGCATTCCATGTTTATAAAGAGCGGTGCGGTGTGGGCTTGCGGAAGAAATAATTTCGGGCAGTTGGGCGATGGCACCACCACCAACCGCAAAACTCCCGTGCAGGCGAGCGGGCTCAGCGGAATTATTTATGTTGCAGGAGGAACGTATCATTCCCTCTTTGTGAAAAACACTAACACTGTCTGGTGTTGCGGGCAAAACGGTTACGGGCAATTGGGTGATGGCACCACTACCGACCAGCACACTGCAGTGCAGGCAAGTTCATTATCCGGCATTACGGAAGTGGCAGGGGGCGGCTCTCATTCGCTCTTCCTGAAAAATGACGGCACCGTTTGGTCATGCGGCTACAATATTTACGGAGAGTTGGGCGATGGCACCACTACCGATAAGCATACCCCAATTCAAATAACCGGTCTTTGCAGTGTGGGTGTGAATGCAGTGGCTGAAAATATTCTCACGGAAAATTTGCGCCTTTACCCGAATCCCTCAAACGGGCAATTCACCATTGCGGGAACAGCAAAGCAATCACAGATTGAAATTTATAATATGCTGGGAGAAAGAATTTATAAATCTGAAATCAACAATTCAAAAATTGAAATTAATTTAGTTGGTCAGCCAAGCGGAATTTACATGGTAAAGATTTCTGTTTCAAACGAAATTATTACCAAGAAGATTGTGATTGAATAAAGTTACAGGGAAAAATTCTTTCCTTTAATTTTGCTTTCAATCCACGATATATAATCAAAATGGTCAAGAGGAATTTTTTCGTGCTTGTCTTTTTTGAGTTCAAGCAATTGCTTTTTTAATTTCTCCAATTCCTGTTTCAATTCTGTTTTTGAATCTATTTTTGGAATTATTCCTCCGAAAAACTCATACATCACGGATAGGCATTTGTATGAATGCTGCACTTCAGGCAATGCCCGTTGTTTAGATTTAGCAAGATGTTCAAGTAATTCAATATTTCCTTTTTCATAGTGAAGAAGAAGATAGAAAATCTGCACGGCCGCCTGCAAATCCAAACGTGCAGCCAGGATTTCTTCTCCTGTGCGAATGCGGTTCATGCAGGCAAGGGATTTTTTCAGTTCTCCTGCCCCGAAAAATATTTTTGCGGAATCGAAAAGCAAAAGGAAAACATGCATCTTATCCAACTTGAATTTTGTTTCTTCCAATTCATGAAGTAATGCTTCAGCTGTTTTTTTTCCTTCTTCAAATTTCCCTGTATTAAGAAAGTAATCAAGGTAATTATCATGGTACGTAAAAAATGCCCATGCTTTTTCGCGTTCCGAAATCATTAAAGAAGAGTTTGCATGGAGTTTGTCAATATAAATTTTTGCTTCTTCATATTTTTTTACCTGATTGCATGAATTTACCAGGTTGTGAAGCGAGTAAAGGTATTGCTGAGGGTTGTGTGTTATTTTTTCGGGATGTGCATCGTAAAGCGCATTTGCTTTTTTCGCATATAAATATTGTTTGCTGAGATTACCATCAATGAAATTATAAGTGAAAAGTGTGTGATACATCGTGTAGGAAGCATTGAACGTAAGCGCATTTTTTTCATCCTGCATGAATGGGTGCCGCATGATTGAGTTCAAGCGTTTTGCTTCTTTTTTATTCCTGCTTTCACCGGATAGAGAAAGAAGAGTGATGATTTCATTCGCAAGATGTGTATATTCTTTCTGGTTATTGAAGAGGAGAAGGATTTTTTTTTCTTCCTCCATTATTTTTGCCGCTTCATTCAAATCAGTTTTGCGCCAGGCGTTGGCATGCTCCATTCTTAGAATTTCAAGGATGAACCCATACATCTCAAAATGTTTTGCGCGCTCTTTTGCTTTGCGGATTAATTTTTCATAAGAAAAATAAAGTCCCTTTTTATAGAGAATGTCTGCCTGCGTAAGGAGCAATCTCAAATCAGATTCTTTGCTGGAATGAAGAACAGCAAGGCGGCTAAGAATTAGATTGAACAGAAAATGTTTCTGAACAGCAAAAATATTTTTGGGAATGCCTGTTTGCTGAATGATTTTTTCTTCATCGTATTCTTTCTGCTTGTCAATCAAATCAAAAATTTTCATATAGGTATGGTCGCCTTCTTCAATGGAAGCGAAAAGTTTGAAAAAGCGTTTTTCGTGCTTATTGAGTGAATGAATCAGTTGGAAAAGTTCTTCTTTTCGTTTCATAGGTATTTAATCAAAATAGTTGGCAGAAGCGCGCGTCATAGAGTAAAGGTAATAAATCAAGTCAAACTGTACATTTGGGTTATTAATAAATCCACTACTTTAATTTGGATTGTTCTGCTTTTATGAGAATCTTTGAATAAGAAATCAAACACCAACAAACCAAATTAAATTACGATGAAAAAATTAATACTCTTTCCCTCAATTATTTTTCTGCAATATGCAGGAATGCATGCACAAATCAATTACACCGTTGATGCAAACGCTTTTCTTGGCGCATCACTCGAAGGCGGTAACACGCAAGTTCGTCTTGCCGATGTTGATCAGGATGGTCATCTGGATTTGATTTCCATAGGAGATCACGGCAGCCCGAACATCAACACCAATCAGCACGGTGTGATGACTTATTTCGGTGACGGCACCGGAACAAATTTTTTTCTGTCAATGAATGGTGGTTTTGGCTATGGCGGATGCGCAGTAGGAGATATTAATAATGACGGCAAACAAGATATTGCTTACAGTTGTCATCATTCCGGAAAATATATTGATGCACTTATCGGAGACGGAAGCGGTACAAACTGGTCTGCATATGGAGCCGGGCTTGCCACGAACGGAGAAACCTACGGAATGTTCGGAACAGATTTAGCAGATATCAACAACGATGGCTGGCTCGATCTTGCTTCCAATTCTTTCGGACAGGGAAACGGTGTGCACATCTATAAGAATAACCAAAACGGAACATGGACGCAAAGCGCAGCATTTGCGCAGAATGGAGCTGTAGGCAAGTATGTTAAGTTTGGAGATATTGACGGAGACGGTAATATGGATTTTGTTGTTTCCAATGAATTGGTTGCTGCTTATTTCGGAAACGGCACCGGAACTTTCACGAATAAGGATAACGGTCTTCCTTACTCAATAAGCGGATATCCATATGAAGATGTTTCGCTTGGAGATATTGACAACGATGGCGATGATGATTTTATTTTTTCAAACTGGGATGCTGCGGGAGTCCGCGGAGTTTATGTTTACAAATGGAATAAAGTAACACAGTCGTGGGACAATGCTTCAGCCGGGCTTCCTACATCAACTACTTCATGGTTCTACATCAATCGTTTGGCAGATATGGATATGGATGGGTATCTCGATGTGATAACGGCAAACTACGATACAAAGAATTTAGAAATCTATAAAGGAAACGGTGGAACATCGTGGACTCTTTGGACATCCATTCCGTTTCCAAATATGTATTGGGCGCAGGTTGCAGATATGGCATTTGGCGATGTAAATCACAGCGGCTATCCTGACATTGCATATTGGTACAGCACGACAGGTGGCAATGCACTGGTTTTAATAAAAGACGATAAAATTCCTACAGATGTTTCCGCATCGCTCACTTATCCCAAAGGAGGAGAATGCTGGCCCAACAATGCAGTTCGATTTATTAATTGGATTTCTGCGATTCCTTCTAATCATTCTTCATCGGTGAAGATTGAATATTCCACTGCAGGAAATTCCGGGCCATGGACAGTGATTGCAAACGCTGCACCCAACAATGGAATTTACCAGTGGAATGTTCCGGCTTCGGTGAATTCTTCAAATTGCTTTATCCGAATTACTGCAACCGATAATATAACTTCTAAAACTGCAGTTACAATGAATGGAAATCCATTTAACATGGGATGTAATTCATCAACCACAGCAATTTTAGAAGAAGAAAATACAAGTGCTGTTTCTGTCTATCCGAATCCGTTCACTTCGTCTGTGACAATTTCTTCCGAAATGCAAAACTGTTCAGTAAATATTTTTGATTTAACTGGAAATGCAGTTCGTAAAATTTCAAATGTGAATCAATTTCCATTTACAATTGAAAGAGGAAATCTTTCTTCAGGAATTTATTTTCTTGAACTTAGAAATGAAAACAAAGTTGAAAGAACCAAACTCGTTATAGAGTAATTGAGAGATTTGGGATTATAATAAGGAAAGCATTTGGTGTTGGATTTGAGAATGAAAATGAGGAGCTTTGTCGGACAACTTTTAAAAAATACAACATGAAAAAAATTTACTTAGTAATCTTATCGGGATTATTTTTCTTCCACACCGCGTTTGCACAGCAAACCGGCTCATTTGACATGACGGTGAACTTTGCGGGAAATCCCAACTTTCCTATTTCATTTTATGTTCCTTCAAATTATAATCCCGCCAATCCGTATAAATTAATTGTCGGGCTTCACGGGCTGGGAGATAATTGCCAGAACTACAGAAATTACCTGGCGCAAAATGTTGCAGGTGTTCCCAGTTCGCCCGTGTATAATGCGATCGTTGTTGCGCCATCAAACGGTGACGGCTCCAACACGGATTTCTGGACTTATCCCTGCGATACAAGCATCATCACCATTGCGATGAACCTTGCTAAGAATAATTATAACATTGACGCAAATGGAATTTACTTGCAGGGAATTTCTCTCGGAGGTCGTGCGGCTCTCCGTTATGGTCTGATAAATTATTCCCGCTTCTGCGGAATTGAATTATGGTGCCCGGCTGTTCAGTCGCTCGCGGAAGCAAATAATCAAGACCCTTCTTTTACCTACCCTTATCAGAACGGAAAATATATTCCGGTAAGCATTTCAATCGGCTCAGAAGACGGCTATATTGAGAATGGACAACTTGATGCAAGCATGAATCAGTTTCTTTCTGCTGGAGCGCTGGCAAACATGCAGATTGAACTCGGTGCGCCTCACGGAGCGCCAAGCAGCGCATACATTTTCAACAATTACAACTATATTAATGCAAATGTTTCTACCTACGCGAACAATGACGCGGGCATTTCTGATATCGTAACTCCGTTTGACGAAGAGTGCTCAACAAGTTTTTCTCCCGTGATAAAAATTCAGAACAAAGGAGCGAACAATCTTACTTCAGTGGTGATAAATTATCAGATAGATGGCGGACCAATACAAACGTATAACTGGTCGGGGAATTTAAAGCGATTGGAAAAAACTTCTGTAACGCTTCCATCGCAGTCAGTTGCACTCGGTTCGCACACTTTCAATGCTTACACTTCTTCTCCGAACGGACAAACAGATGCGGTTCCTTCCAACGATGCATCGCTGAGAAATTTTACTTCGCTCACCAACGGCTCTGTTTCTCTTTCTGAAGGATTTGAAAACGCAGCATATCCTCCTGTTGGATGGAAACAGTCTGGCACAGATAAAGTTTGGAAATGGCAGAAGGTTACTGGCATTGGCGCGAACGGAAGCAGCGCCTGCATAAAATTTGACAACTGGACATTTGATAAGACAGGAAGAAGATATTCCATTTACACTGCTGAATATGATTTTACAAATGCTGGAAATGCCATTCTCACTTATGACTACGCGTATGTTCCGTATCAGGACGCGCAGGGAATTTATGGCGATACGCTTGTAGTTTTTTATTCCACCAGCTGCGGAAGCACATGGACTCAACTTTTATATAAAGGTGGAATGCAATTAAGTTCAACAGGAAGCACAACGAACTCCTGGTTTATTCCAAGCAGTTCTGCGCAATGGAAAACAGAAACCATAAATCTTTCCAGTCTTGTTGGACAACCTAAAGTAATGTTGCGCTTTGAAGATAGACCCAACTGGTCTAACTTGCTTTATCTGGATAATGTTAAGCTAACAGGTATTACTGCAGTGAATGAAGAACAGAAAGAAGCAGCGCTGTTTGTTTTTCCAAATCCGATGAATACATCAGCGACAATCATTTCTGAAATGAAAGACTGTTCTGTCAGCATTTTTGATGTTACAGGCAACCTGGTCAAGAGTTTTTCAAATATCAGTCAGTTTCCCTTGGCAATTCAAAGAGAAAATTTATCTTCGGGAATGTATTTCATAGAGCTTCGTTCTGAAAATAAAATTGAAAGAACAAAACTTATTGTTCAGTAATGAATTTTACAAAAACTATTTCCGCAGTTTCAATTCTGAGTTTTTATCTCGGAGCGCTTCAAAGTTTTTCTCAGTCACCTGACTGGGCGCAGAATGTTGCTCCTATATTATATAACAAATGCACAAGCTGTCATCACTCGGGAGGAATTGCTCCGTTCCCTTTGATAACTTATACAGACGCTCAGCCCTGGACTTCTCTCATTCAGGCAGATGTACAGAGCGGGAAAATGCCCCCGTGGGTTCCTGATACAACCTACAGACATTACGTTCATGAGCGGGTGTTGTCTCAGCAGGAAATAAATACAATTGTAACATGGGTGAATAACGGAGTGCCTTCAGGAAATCTTTCTCTTGCTCCAACTCCTCCTGTTTACAACAATGGTTCTTTTCTTGGAACTCCTGATTTAAAGTTGACGATTCCTCTCTATACAAGTGTTGCGTCAACCAACGATAAGTATCAGTGTTTTTCCTTGCCTACAAATTTTCCACAGGACAGATTTATCAGGGCAATTGAAGTTATTCCCGGTAATAAACAGATTGTTCATCACGTAGTGGTTTTTGAAGACACGGTGAATACAGTTATGATTCCAACCGTAGATACTTCATGTAATTTATCGACTACAAAAATCCTAAGTGTGTATGTCCCCGGTGCAACACCCGCTATTTTTCCGAACGGAGCAAATGTGAAAATGGGAATGCGACTTTCAGCCGGTGCCACTATCCGGGCGCAGATTCATTACCCGAGAAACACGGCAGGACAGCAGGACAGCACCTCTGTAAATATTTTTTTCTATCCTTTAAACACAAGCGGAATAAGAGAAATTTACGCTGATTTTTTGCTCGGCAATTGGAACCTCGCCATTCCTCCCGATTCCACAAAAATTTATACCGCACGCTATCCTGACACAACCACAACTCCTGTGGATTATTCCTTGCTCTCGGTTTTTCCGCACATGCATCTGATAGGGAAAGAAATTGAATCGTATTCAGTCGGTCCGATGAATGACACCACCAAGTTTGTAAAAATTAATAATTGGAATTTTCACTGGCAGGATTTTTACAGTTTCAAAAAAATAATAAAACTTCCGGCTGGAAGCACACTTCATTCACGCGGGCTATATGATAACACAGTAAACAATCCGAATAATCCGAACTCTCCGCCTCAATTGGTAGTCGCAGGTGAACAAACCACTGATGAAATGTTTTTGGTTGCATTTCAGTATTTGCCTTATCAGTCGGGCGATGAAAATATTTCTCTTGATACATTGCTTAATCCTCCAACTGCCATGAGTGAAATTCCTACTTCCAATTTTTCCTGCTACGCTTTTCCGAATCCTACTTCACGGGAAATAGCTTTTCAGTATTATTTAGATTATCCTTCTATTGTGAAAATTAATTTTTATGACGAACTTGGAAAAAAAATAAAATCTCTTTCTGAAAATCAAAGCGGAGGAACAAGGCAAATCATTTGGAACATAAAAGATGAAAATGAAAATAAATTGTCAAGCGGAGTTTACTTCTATAAAATAGAAACGGAAAATAAAACTTCTTCGGGAAAAATTATTATACAACATTAAATCAATTTTTATGCAATGAAAAAATATTTATGGCTCTGCATCCTGATTATATCGGAATTCACTTTTTATTTTTTTCTTTTCAGCTATGTGTGCTTTGCTCAAACATCGATTGCTGTTGGAGGATATATGCACTCGGTTATTGCTGCGCCTAACGGTGCATGCGGCTGGGGAAATGGCGGAACAGGAAGAATTGGGTACGGAGGAACAGCCAATCCAATTGCTACACCTACTGCAGTTGTTCTTCCCGCAGGAAAAACGGTTACAAAAGTGGCTGCCGGAAAAGAAACCACTTTTTTTCTTATGAATGATGGCACCGTATATGGCTGCGGAGCAAATGATGTTGGTCAATTAGGCACAGGCAATACTACACAGCAAAATACTCCCATACAAATAGGAGCGGGAAATACATATACTGATATTGCTTGCGGGCAAGACCAAGACCACTGCCTTCTTCTAAGAAATGACGGAACGGTTTGGGGATTAGGGCGAAATGCCGATGGTGAATTAGGCACCGGAGATATCTCTGCGTCCTGCATCTCCAGCCCCTGCACCTGCGTTAGTACTAATTGCGAGTGGGCACCCAAGCAAGTAGTAGGAGTTGGAGGTGTGGGTTTTTTAACAGGTATTACAAATATTTTTGCAGGAGCATATCAATCTTTTGCTATTAAAAGTGATGGAACTGTTTACGGCTGGGGAAATAATTCATCCGGCCAGTTAGGAGATGGAACGACTACAAGCCCAAGAACATCGCCTATTCAGGTTTCAATAACCGCTACTGTTACAAAGATTATCGTGGGTGCTGCTCACACACTCTTTCTAAAAAATGACGGCACGGTTTGGGCTTGCGGTGATAATGGAGTTTCTTCCACTTGCGGATTCCTTGTTCCGTACGATAGGAATGGAAATTTAGCCCTTGCATCCATTACTTCAGGAGCATTGGTTATCGGAGCACAGTATTCTATTAAAACTTATAATGCAGGAGATAATTTCAGCAATGTGGCAGGAAGTATTTACGGAACCATTAATACAAGCTGCTGCGAGTTTACTGCTATAGGAACAACTCCTACAAGTTATGCTGCCGGCTCATTATTAGCAATTATGAATACACCCACACCCATGCAATGTAATGATCTTCCTGCTGGAACATGGATTGATATTGCAGCAGGCAGCGGTTATTCTCTTTTTGTCCGCAATGACAATACTGTTTGGGGTTCAGGAACTAATACATACGGACAATTAGCAACCGGAACTACTGCAACAAAAAAAAGTCCTGTGCAGCTCGGCTCGCCTTCTCTTTTGAGCGGCATCACACAAGTTGCGGCATCAAGAGGCAACAGCACTTCTCTTTTTTATAACGGCACTACTAAAATTCTCTATTCTGTGGGATACAATGCAGATGGTCAGTTAGGCGATGGAACAACAGGAAACGATGTTGGTTGTACGCAATGCAGATGGAAACAAGTTCAGGTAGTGGGAAGCCCGGGAAGTTGTGTTGCCACAATTTTGCAGGTTGAACTTATTTCTTTTAATGCTGCGTGCAAAAACGGAACCGTAGTTTGTGATTGGTCAACCGCTTCCGAAATCAATAATGATTATTTTGAAATTGAAAAAAGTTCAGAAGGAAAAAATTTTGAACCGATTGGAAAAATAAAAGGCGCAGGAAATTCTTCCACAGAAAAAAATTATTCTTTCACAGATGAAACTCCCTATTCAACCAATCAGTCAATCAACCAATCAGCCAATTTCTATCGCCTCAAACAAACTGACTATGACGGCAGAAATAATTATTACGGACCGATTTCGGTGAACTGCTCCTTACCTGATGAATGGAATCTGATTTTGCAAAATTTTTTCTCTGAGGATGAATTGAAAGGCACGCTGGTCACTCCTGAAAATTCTGATATAAAAATTTCCATAGTTGATTTACAGGGAAGAATCATCAAAGAGGAAAATTTGCAGGGGCAGAAAGGTTCTATTTTTTTCAAAATGGAATTAAATAATATAGCCAAAGGACTCTATATAATAAAAGCAGATTTCAACAAAAAAGAAATTGCCAAAAAGTTTATTAACCTTTAGTCCTGTTTATAAGAGCGTTTTTTCTTTCACATCCATCAATTATAATAGTGATGGGTTTTTAATGAAATCTCCTAATAAATACCCTATGTTTAGAATCAAAATCTCATTTATATTGTAAAATTGGGTAATTAATAATATCACATATTTTATTTTGTTTTTATCAGTATTGTTATCAAATTTGTGTTATGAAAACAACCAAAGACAACCAGACAAAAACGTTTTCTGCTGCTAAAAAGAAAAAAGCAACCAGCAAATTAATAAAGAGAATTAATTACAGTAAAACAAGAAATATACTATTGACGAATCCTTCTCTTTTGTATGGAATATTTGCTTAATAATAATACATGAGAACAACTATTGCAATGAAAAAATATTTTTTTCTGCCGACATTGTTGTTTTTTGCGAGTTTGTATGTCTTCGCAAAAAATAATACTTGGAATGCCAATCCTTGCAATCAAAAGGTTTTCATAGAAAACAAAGGGCAGTTTGACAGCGAATCAAAAAAAATATTGTTTGCTTCTTCCCAAGGCGGAGTTGGTTTGTTTTTCAAATCAAACGGATTAATTTACAAGTATGTTGAATTAGTTCCAATGACGGAAGAAGAAAAAGAAAAAATAGAAACACCAGCAAAGAAAAATAAATATGTAGAAGAAGAGTCAATGATTAAACAAATTCCCCATTATCTTTCTGTAGAATGGCTGAATGCGAACCCCAATGTCCAAACTATCAGCGAGGAGCCGGTTTCATTTTATTACTCGTATGGAAAAAATACAAAAGCAAGCGCATACAAAAAAATTATTTACAAAAATCTTTATCCAAACATTGATGCAGTGTATGAATTTCCTGAAGGAAAAGAAGGTGTGAAGTATTCTTTGATTCTTCATCCCGGTGCAAATCCTTCGGATGTAAAAATGAAATGGAGCGGCAAAATTTCTTCCGATGCTTCGGGAAACATTACTATTAAATCTTCCTTCGGAAATTTCATTGACCACGCTCCTGTTTCTTATTATGAAAATGGTGAAAAGATTGGTTCGTCTTTTGAATTGGCAGGTAACATCGTTTCGTTCAAACTCCAAACTCTAAACCTCAAACTCCAAACTATTATCATTGACCCTTGGACAACCAATCCCACTTTCAACACGAACAATAAAGCATATGAAGTGGCGTATGACAATGCGGGAAATGTGTATGCGTACGGTGCGGGCGCTGCTGCGAGCACTCCCCATCAACTGGCGAAGTTCAATAGCGCGGGAGCGTTACAATGGATATACAGCGCAACGAGTATTGCGAGTTATCAAAATGATTTCGGAGATTTTACTGTGGATAAAAATACAGGCAACTGTTATGTGGCTGAACAATGGGCTGGCAATTCGGGTTATCCTACGATAATGCAAATTTCAACTAATGGAATGTTAATGAAAAGTGTTTTCTATAATAACACTACAAATAAAAAAGCAGTGTTTGAATTTCAGCGATTGGAATTTAATGATTGCAATCAGACAATTGTGTGCGGCACAGGCGGTCTTCCGAATTCTTCGGGCTTTGATAACACGCAAGCCGTGGTGTTTGATTTAAACCTTAATACAGTAGTTAATCAAACTTCGGTGGTAAGCACTATTGATGGAGTGGATGTGCAATTGTTAGCAATAGATAAATATAGTTGCTGCCAATATGGATATATTCTTACTGACTATAATACGTATACCGGCAATAAATGCCGGTTGGTAAAAATGGCAATGGCTGGATTATCTTCTGTATGGAATATTCCCACGCAGCATAAATTTGCAGAAGCATATAGCGCGCTGTACAAAGCTACTCCGAATGTTGGCGGTCCCTGCAATGGCGCTGGTTGTTCAAACGGCTATAACGGAATTGCCGTGAGCCCGACTTATGTTTATACATATGACAGCGACTCGATTTGCAGATGGGATAAAAACTCAGGCGCATTGGTTGCTTCCGCACATGTTTCGTCCACAGCGCCATCTTACAGTAGCTGTTGGTTTAATAGCGGTGCAATTGAAATTCATTGGGGAGGGCTTGATGTGGATGAATGCGACAACACTTATGTGGGAGTAGGAAAAGCAATTAAAGTTTATGATTTATCTTTCAATCTTATCAACACTTACAATCTTCCCGATACAGTTTATGATTTACACCTCGCTCCGAACAATAAATTATACGCCAGCGGAAAAGGATTTGTAACGGAAATAAATAATACAGTTGCAACGAGCAGCACAACATATTCTGTAACGGTTTCATCCACCCCATCATCAGGATGCAGTGCTTGCAACGGAACTGCAAATGTTGTTGCAACCGCAACTGTAACCTGCGGTGCTCCGCCAGTGTTTTCATATTCTTGGGCGCCCGGAGGGCAAACCACTACTGCGATTTCAAATTTATGTCCGGGAAATTATACTGTAACAGTCACAAGCAATTGCTTTCCTGTCTCCACACAAACTGTTGTAATCACCGGAGGAAGTATTGTGGTGGCAACTGCAACTGCGTCTCCAACCACCTGTGGAAACAATAACGGCTCGGCAAGCGTAACCGTTACTACCGGAACGGCTCCTTACACATACAGTTGGTCGCCATCAGGAGGAACAAGTTCTGCCATTTCAAATCTTGCAGCAGGAAATTATACCGTAACGGTTACCGATGCGGGCGGATGTTCAGCCATTCAAACAGTTTCGGTTGCGCCATCAACAGGAATCACAGCCACTGCAGGACCAAATCCCACAATCTGCGCGGGACAATCGGCAACTATTTCCGCAACGGGAGGCGGAACGTATTGGTGGACGAACGGAAATACAAATTCATCCATTATCATTTCTCCTGCATCAAGCACAACCTATTCAGTAATTGTTACAACGAACGGATGCACGGATACTGCTTCTGCAATGGTAACGGTGAATCCATTGCCGACTGTTACTGTTCCGAATACAACTATTTGTATTGGCGGTGCTGCAACGCTTACTGCCAGTGGGGGAACAAGTTATTCGTGGAGTAATGGTTCAACCTCAAATCCAATTTCTGTTAATCCTCCTTCCACAACTACTTATATAGTTGTGGGAACGAATGCAAGCGGCTGTTCCGGTTCCGCATCCGTAACAGTTTCAGTTTCTCCTCCTCCAATTGCTTCCGCCATATCAGCCACCATTTGTTCAGGGCAAAGCGCAGCGCTCACTGCAAGCGGTGGAGGAAATTATTTGTGGAATACCGGCAATACAAATTCTTCCATCATCGTTTCGCCCACTGCCACTTCAAATTATTCGGTGGTTGTTTCCATCGGCTCGTGTGCCGATACTGCCAAGGCAACAGTAACTGTCAATCCTGCGCCTTCCGTTTCTCTTGGAAATAATCAAACACTTTGTGACGGACAAAATCTTACGCTCAACGCAGGCAATACCGGAGCAAGTTATGTGTGGAGTACAGGCGAAACCACACAGACAATTAATATTTCTTCCGTTGGAAATTATTGGGTGATTGTTGCTTTTGGAAATTGTCTTGCGATGGATACAGTAAATACTTTTTCTGCTCCCGGCATTTCTCTTTTTGATTCTTCGCTTTGCACTACTTCGCCCATTGTTCTTGACCCGGGGAGTGGAGCCACTTCTTATTATTGGTCAACCGGAAATACAACACAAACAATTTCTACCGATACTGCCGGCACTTATTATGTTACCGCAATGTTCGGCAATTGCGCGGCAACAGCCATTGCAAACATTCACGGAATGCCCGGAGGAGAAGGAACATTGTATGTTCCCAACGCATTCACACCGAATGGCGACCATCTGAATGAAATTTTTCTGGCGAAGGGAGAAGGAATTGTTTCTTTCAATATGAATATTTTTGACCGATGGGGAAATTTAATTTTTGCTTCAGATGATGTGAACAAAGGGTGGGATGGAATCATTCAAGGCGGGCATTATACTCTAAAAAAAGATGGACAGGAAGTTTCGCAGGAAGACGTTTACGTTTGGAAAATAAATTATACCACGCAATGTTTTCCGAAAAAATCTGAGAGAATGATGGGGCATTTGTCTTTAGTAAAATAGAAGAACTCGAACCTTTTGTTATAATTGTTCCAGAGAATGAGTTTATATTTTTATCCTTAAGCAATTTCAGAAATGCGCCAGTTCCACTCAAAGGTTACTGGATTCTCCGCTCCCTCTGCGGTTAAAAAGATGCTTTAGTTCCGTTATTAAATTTCTCTTCTGAAAATTTTTTACTCCCGCCAATCTTTCTATCTTTACCCTGTTGCTTTTTTAACAGGAACCTAAAAAAAATTTCTTGCCATGAAAAAACTTTTATCAGCCAACGGACTGATCCCGCATTTCGCGGGACTCCTTCGCTTCTTTTTCCTTTTTGTATTTTTCGTATCAATCCGCTTTTCGGTGATTTCACAAAACATCGGCATCAACACCACGGGTGTAGCGGCTGATCCTTCTGCATTGGTTGAAATCGGCAAAGGAACATTAGCAACGCCAGATGTTTTAGGACTGCTCATTCCTCGTGTAAACTTAACCATCACCACTTCCAATGCCCCCATCGGTGCAGGCATTGTAACAAGTTTAATGGTTTACAACAATGCAACGGTGAACGATGTTACGCCCGGCTATTATTACTGGGACGGAACAAAGTGGGTGCGATTTAATACCGGAGCAGGAGGAGGCAATGCCTGGCTGCTTCTTGGTAATGCCGGCACACTGGACGGAACAAATTTTCTTGGCACCACCGATGATGTGCCTTTAAGTTTCAGAGTGTGGAATACCAACGCAGGTAGAATTGAATCTGATGCCGGAGTCGGAGGAAATTTTTCAAATACATTTTTGGGGTTTCGGGCAGGAATAACTAACAACACGGGCGGCTACAATACTGTTATGGGAGATGGGGCAATGCAAGCAATGGGAACCACTGCTGCCAGAAATACTGCTATAGGAGCAGGCGCTGGTTTTTGGATTGGCTCTATTGCCACCGGCACCGACAACACCGTTATTGGAAATGGAATAATGACCTTGTGCAATCCGGTTAGTTTCAACACTGCGGTGGGAAGCGGAGCCATGTATGCCGTAAGCGGAAACAGTAATACTGCGTTAGGATATCAGGCAGTGAACGGCAGCGCATCCTGCGTAAATGGAAGTTATAATATTGGAATAGGATATCAGGCAATGTTTGGCAACACATGGCCTGCTGTAAGCGCCAATGATAATATCGGCATTGGTTATCGTTCATTATATAATCTTACCAGCGGAGCATCTGATATCGGCATCGGCAGTTCTTCACTTTTATCTAATACCACAGGAAGTTACAATACTTCCCTTGGCGTGTGGTCGCTTTATAATAACACTGCGGAAAGTTATAATACCGCGTTGGGATATCTTGCATTATATTCTCAAACAGGAAGCAATATGACCAATACGAATAATGTTGCAATAGGAAATTATTCCATGTATAGTAATAATCCGGGTGTCAGTACCGGTTATGGCAATGTTGCCGTAGGCGACTATGCGATGTATTACAACACCACCGGATACAATAATACCGCCATCGGAGGGGGAACTACCGGTTCGGGAGGAGCGCTTTATTACAACCAGACCGGATTCTACAATACCGCTGTGGGCTATCAGGCGCTATATGGTTCATCCACTATCTCCTCTAATGCGAATACAGCAGTAGGAGACCAGGCGCTTTTCTATGCCAACACCGGAGGATATAATACTGCCTGCGGAGAGTTCGCGCTGCAAGGTACCGGCAGCATCACCGGACAGTATAATGCCGCCATAGGGGCATGGGCAGGTAAAGCCGTCAACGCTGGCAATTCAAATGTATTTCTTGGCTATGGAGCCGGTTATACTACAACAAGCCCTTCTAATAAATTATTTATTCAATCGTACAATTCAGGCGGCAGCGGCACCACTCCTCTTATCTACGGTGATTTTAATACAGGGCAGGTTAGCATTTTAAGCAGTACCTTATCAAATACATTGTTTGTAAACGGAACTACAAAATTAGGGAGCAGCGGAACTACAATTACCAATGTTATAAATGCAACTGTTGTATTAGATTTACCAAGTATTGCAACCGCGGCATCTTTGGCTCAAACATTTACTGTTACAAATGCGCAAACCAACTCGGCAGTTTTTGTATCACCCGCAACTGCTTTAACAGACGGACTAATTATATGTTACTGCAGAGTATCGGCAGCAGGCACTGTGGAAGTTAAATTTAAAAATACTTCTGCGGGAGCGATTGATATGGCATCAATGAATTGGTATTTTACGGTAGTACAACAGTAGTGAGGAATTTATTTTCTGCAACTCAAAACAAAGCAAGGAACAGCAAATAAAAAAATAATTCTTAACAAATAAATCACAATGAAGAAACTTTTATCAGCCAACGGACTGATCCCGCATTTCTCGGGACTCCTTCGCTTCTTTTTCCTTTTTGTATTTTTCGTATCAATCCGCTTTTCGGTGATTTCACAAAACATCAGCATTAACACCACAGGCAATCCGGCAAACTCTTCTGCCTTGCTTGAAGTAGGAGAAAATGCCAACCTAACCGCAGGAGGAGACACCAAGGGCTTTCTCTGCCCCCATGTTTCGCTTGCAAGCATCACCGATGTAGCCACCGTTGCTTCGCCCGCTAACGGACTCATTGTGTATAACACCAATGCCGCCATGACAAACGGCAACGGGGTGGGCTTATATTACTACTGCTCCAGCGGCTGTTCTACTACCGGCTGGAAGTTTATGGCTGCTGCCAATAACGGACCTGGCGCCAGCGGGCAGGTGCTTACTTCACAAGGCGCAGGGAATGCTCCCCAATGGGCTGCCGGTGGAGGCGGAAATTGTTTTACCAACTGGCAACTGTATTACAGGGCTGATGGTTATACTACAGCAACAGCAACCAGCGGAACGCTGGGAACAGGAACTCCCGGCTCATTTACTGTACCAGCTGGCGTTACAACCGTTAAGGTAGTGGTATGGGGAGGCGGAGGCGGAGGATGTAGCTGCACTGGTGCCACCCTTGGTGGTGCAGGCGGAGGCGGAGGTGGTTATGCTGAAGGTATATTTACGGTAACCCCGACTAATGTTTATACTTCTACTGTTGGTACAGGCGGATCGGCTGGTGGTGGTGGTGGAACAACAACACTTACGGGTGCAGCATTTACTATTTCAGCCACCGGTGGTTCAGCAACACTCAACGCAATAGGTGGCGCTGGCGGAATAGGAAGCGGGGGATATTTGAATACCACCCTGGGTAACGGAGGCAGCGGTGGCGGTAGCACTGCTTCGCCTTATATGCCCGGGCTCAATGGCGGGGGCGAAGGTGGCTCAGGAGGTGCACCTCTTAGCACGTTATGCAACGGTGGCGGTGGTGGTGGAGGATATGGCGGAGGAAACGGGGCGTATTATAATAATTCAGGAACTAATGCTGCTGCAAATGCAGGCGCTGGCGGTGGTGGCTCTGTTGGTGCTTGTGGTGGTTGTTCTTCTTCTGGCGGGAATGGCGCAGGAGGTAGAATACTCATATTTTGGTAGACCGGAATAGGAGTTAGTGGAACAAATCAGGTGACAACAGTTTTGTTTTAGTTGAATGGTAAACAATGAAAAAATTATTTTTACTCTTATCCGTTATTTTTCTTTCACGCATTGTAAATTCCCAAAACTGGTACTGGGCGCGTGCAAGTTCGGGCAGCAGCGTTCAACTGGCAACGGGCGTTGCGGTGGACGGTTCGGGAAATGTTTATGTTACCGGTTTTTTTGATGGCGGCTCCATCACTTTCGGAACAACCACCGTTACTTCTGCGGGCAACCGAGATATTTTCCTTGTAAAATATTCTCCCTGCGGAAATGTGCTCTGGGCGAAAAGTTTCGGAGGCGCGAGTTACGATGCAAGCTGGTCGGTTGCCACCGATGCCAGCGGAAATGTTTTTGTAACCGGATACATTGAAGGCACGGCAAACTTCGGTTCAGTCACGCTCACACCGGGCGGAACCAACCCGAATGTTTTCCTGGTGAAATGCAATCCGGCAGGCGTTGTGCAGTGGGCGAAAAATTCTTCGGGCAGCGCGCCAATTCCTCCCGGAACACTTGTGGATAATCAGGGGCATTGCGTTTCCACCGATGCCGCGGGCAATTCCTACATCACCGGCTGGTTCGCCACTACGAATATCACTTTTGCTCCCACTACACTTGTAAATGCTTCGTCAAGCGGAGTTCCCTATGAAGTTTTCGTGGTGAAGTACGATGCTGCGGGAAATATGGTGTGGGCGAAAAGCGCGCAGGGAACACAAAATGATTTTGGAAATTCCATCGCGGCAGATAATTTTGGAAATGTATATGTAACCGGCTCGCACATGACCACTATCAACTTCGGAAACACTTCTCTCGTCAATTCTACTTTCAACAGCGATATGTTTCTCGTGAAATACGATGCGTCAACCGGCTCAGACCTCTGGTCAACAAAAGGAATTCCGAACAACGCAAGCGGTCCCACTGAAATCGGACAGACAGTTGCAACGGACGCTCCGGGAAATATTTATGTGGGCGGACAATATAGTTCTCCTTATATTATTTTCGGAACCGATACGCTCTTCAATTCGCAGACCTCTTTCCCCATGACCTATGATTATTTCATAGCGAAATATAATTCAGCGGGCGCAGCGCAGTGGGCGAAGTCAGGCGGAAGCGCATCGGGAAATTAAAATGGCGCGAGCATTGCCGTTGACACATTGAAGGGAGTTTACCTCACCGGAACTTTCACTTCTCCTTCCATCACCATTGGAACGAACACGCTTTTCAAAACAGGCGCATCCGACCCCATGTTCATTGCCGAATACGATGTTTCAGGAAATGTTCTCTGCGCCACTTCGCTCGACAACGGTGTGCCCGATTACGATAACATCATGGACATTGCCACGGATTCTTTCGGGCAAATGTTTCTTGCCGGTGACTACGCGAAGAATCCTTTAATCATCGGTTCAAATTCCCTTCCTCTAACCGGAACTTACAATTCGTTCTCTGCCAAATTCACTTGCGGTCCTCCGCTTCCTTATGCGCAATTATCGGCAAGCGTAACTGCAACCTCTGCCGCCTGTTCTTCTCCGAATGGAAGCGCCACTGCAACCGCAACGGGAGGAAGTTCGCCTTATACTTTTCAGTGGAGTAATTCGCAAACCGCGCAAACTGCTACCGGGCTTGCTGCAGGAAATTACACCGTAACAATTACCGATGCCAACGGATGCAGTGTTTCATCCACTGCCACCATTACCGCAGCCGCATCTCCGACAGTTGCTGTATCATCATCTCCTGCAAGTTGTTCTTCTCCTACAGGAAGCGCAACTGCAACGGTGAGCGGAGGAAATTCTCCTTATACCTATAATTGGTCATCGGGCGCAACCACTTCTGCCGCCACCAATCTTTCCGCAGGAAATTATTCTGTTACCGTAACGGATAATTCAGGATGCACGGCAACTGCAACTGTTTCCGTGAGCGCGATTGGCGCGCCAACAGTTACCGCTACTTTTTCAAATCCCTTGTGCAACGCGGGAACAAACGGGACTGCAACAGCAACGGTGAACGGAGGAAGTTCTCCTTATACTTTTTCATGGAGCAGCGGGCAGACAACTTCCGTTGCCACCAATCTTTCCGCAGGAAATTATTCTGTTACTGTAACAGATAATTCAGGATGTTCGTCAACACAAACCGTAATGCTCACGCAGCCCAATGCTATTTCTGTTTCCCCTTCTTCAACTGCAAACACAAGTTGTGTTTCACCGAATGGAAGCGCGACTGCAAATGCAAGCGGAGGAACAAGCCCGTTTACTTATTCATGGAGCAATGGCGGAACAACTTCTCAAATCTCAAATCTCACTTCTCAAATCTATTCCGTAACAATCACAGACAATAACGGCTGCACGGCAACGCAAACGGTTTCAGTTGCGGGACCAACACTTCCCACAATTTCCATTTCAGGAAATGCAAACATTACATCAGGGCAAAGCATAACAATTTCTACTAGTGCGAGTGGAGGAAATCCTTCCTATACTTATGCGTGGAGTCCTTCAACTGGATTGTCCTGCATTTCTTGTGCGAACGCTGTTGCAACTCTAACTGAAACTACAACCTATTGCATTTTGATTACAGATGCGAACGGTTGTTCCGATAGTTCCTGTATAACCATCAATGTTGAAATTCCCTGCAAAGGGATTTATGTGCCCAACGCTTTTTCTCCCAATACAGATAATGAAAATGATTTCTTCCGCGTTTACTTCGGAAATATTTTATGCGTGAAAGAATTCAAAATGGTTGTGTATGACCGATGGGGAGAAAAAGTGTTTACTACCGCTGATGCCGCATTTATGTGGGATGGAATGTACAATGGGACGCTGATGCAATCCGGTGTCTTTACCTATTATATGTATGCCCGCTTTGATAACGGAGATGAAGTGAACAAAAAAGGAAATGTGACTCTGCTAAAATAAAACCGGTTATTCCGACCTCCGACAAGTCGGGGCAGGTTTATCGGGGCGAGTTTGGTGCGCTAAGTATAAACCCCTATGGCTTTTTCTTATTTCACATTTTTGGTTAAAATGGGCTCAAACGAATCCACCTTGCGGCAAATGAAATTATACGCCACTGTTTTATTGATATTATCTTTTGCTACTTCGGCTTCAAACATATTGGCTATTTCGGGAGCATCGTCAGGCATTTGAAAAACAACCATAACTTCAAGAAAAGAATAATTAAAATCGGTTCCGGTTATTTCATTTGTATTATTTGCATTTCTTTCATACTGTGTTCCTTTTTTCTTCTCCCAGTTGGCGGAATGAAAAATAACTTTTAAGAGTTTATAATCTTTACACTCCATGTCCGTTTTCCATGCAGCCGTTAAATTTTTTCGCAGTGTTTCTTTGTCGGCACCGGCATAAATTTCTTTCGGGCATTTAGTGCTGGCGGCTTTTTCTTCAAACTCTTTTTTTTCTTTTTCCTCCCGTTCCTTTTTATCGGCTTGCTGCTCCGCTTCGTATTTCTGGTTCACTTCCGCGTTCATGGTTTCGATTTTTTTCTTTGAATCCTCTGCCTGCGTTTGCAGATTCATTGCGGTGGCATCGTTCGTTCCTTTGAGCATGCGAATGGCGGCAATGTAAAAATCAATGTTGGAATATTCTCCGCCAAACCGGCTTGCAGTGATGTTATGCTTGCTCTTTGCCGATTCTTCTGTTTCAGATATTATTTTTTCTATTTCTTTTTTTGCCAACACATCGGTGCCGGAATAATTTTGTGCCATATACTTTTTAAAGTCATTCATTTTGGCTTGCGTTTCGTTATACATATTGTACATCTCTCCCGGCATGTTATTGTAATCAAGCGAAGCGTTCCAGTAATCGCGGTATTTTTTTGCGAGCGCTGCGGTGTCTTCACATGCTTTTTGAAAATCGTTTGCGGGTTTCGTTAAATCGTTCAGATAATTTCCGTGATTGTAATATTCACGATTAATTTCTTTTAACCGCGCATTGTCTTTTTCATAATCAGGATAGGATTTAATGTCCAGCACTTTGTTCAGTTCATCTTTAGAATACTTTTTATGTTTTTTTCCTCCGCCCGAACCCATCTGCCAACTCCAGTTTGCTTGCTGCGCAAAGCAGGTGAATGAAAATGAAATGAGGAACAGGAAGAGAAAATATTTTTTCATTGTGTTTTGGTTTTAAAGTTGAGTGCGTTTCCGCAAAGATAAACAGTTTAAGAATTCCTGCAAGACGAGGGAACAAATTAAAATTATTGCTTCCTTTGCATCATGAAAAATAAATTGCTAAAGAAAATGTTAACTCCAGAACAATTCAAAGAAATGAAAATGTATTTTCGCATGGTTGAGGAGACATATAAAAAAGCAAAAAAAATAAAAGGCATCACTCCCAAAGAATATGAAAAACTCCTGCGCGAAAATAATATTCCTGAAAGGTACATTAAAGGAGAAATGGAAATGACACATCCACCGGCAACCTTCCGTGCCGCGCGAATTAAAAAAGGACTTTCGGTTAATCAACTCACGAAAAAATCAAAGGTGAATATAAGCCGTCTCGAAAATTCCCTGTCAATAAAGCATTACGGAATAAAATCCATTGTCAGAGTTTCCCATGCGCTGGATTTGACCTTGGATATTGCTTTTGTCCCGCACTCTGAAAAACAAGAAAGCCCTCCTCTGAGAAAAATTAAGGATTAAGGAATTAGGATTTGGGATTTAAAATCCTTAATCGTAATCCCGATAGCCATCGGGACTTATTCCCAAATCTTTTGTATGTGGGAGGGGGATATTGTGGACTTACTCAAGCACGAAGGAAGATCTTTGCTTTACGCAGGTAATTGTTAATGTTTTTTTAAAACAGTTTCGCTAATGTCTTTCCCATCAATCAAAACTTGAAAATCGTCTGACCAAAGTTTTCCTGTTCCTGATAGAATTGTACCAATATAAATTGTAACTGCTTCTTTTGGCAGAAGAAGCTTAACGGAATATAGTGTCCAATCCTTTGTACCGATTATATTTTTATACATCATGTTATCAAACCCCAATGATTTATTTAGTTCTTTTCCATCAATTCTCAACATGAGTCCTATTCCTCTTTCAACATTTTCCATTTTAACATATGCCTTTACTTCAATTTCTTTTCCCTCATAATCTGCAGGAATAGCATACGCTACACAACCAAAGGATTTTTGTGTTATGTCTTCAGTAGGTTCCATCAGCATAGAATACTTCCCACCATGTTTTACAGTAGAGTCTACTCTGAAAACATAGTCATGCGTTCCCCATTGAAACCATGGGATAGGGAGGTCACCCTTATTAATATTTTTTTCAAATCCAAAATTGAATCCTTTGTTGTCTTTTAAAAGAGCAAGTAGAGAATCCCAGCGTTTGTCGGAATGCAGCGGATTAAAATCTCCTTCCTTTACCATTCGATCAGAATTTGTGAATAAATTCTTTTTTACCAAGCGTTCAAGACAATAAAAAGCACTGTCAGCATTATTTGCTAAAGCCCATGAACGAGCTGCGTTGTACCTATCTTCAGGTGTTGCTTTCCATCCATATGATTTAAATGCTGAAGAATAAGCAAGAGCAGAATTTTTATAGTCCTTCGCTTTGTATAAAGAGTCCGCTTTTTTTATAAAGGAAAAATACTCCGAAGGAAGTGGCTGTCCAAAAAGCAAGTTTGTTACGATTGCAAATGATAAAATCAATACATATGTTTTCATTTCTATTAAATTTATTTTTTGCGCTTGTGGCTAATTGGGGATTGTCAGCAAAGATAAACCGTTTAAGAATACCTGCAAGAGCGCCAGTGGGAGGATTATTACTTTTCTTTTTTAATGCGGATGATATAAATTTCTTTCAGCGTATCGGTGTCCGCAGGTGTCATGTAGTTGGCAAATCTTTTGTCTTTATTATATTGTATGAAAAAGGCAATTCCCTTATCCTTATAAAGAACATCGTTGTACCCGTATCCTTCTTTGGGCGGTCCGTATATTTTATAAATATCTTTGCGCGTTGATTTATTTACCTGAATGCCTTCCGCGGTTTGAAATTTGCAATTCCCGTAAAGAGTAATCCGCCAGAGAGTTCGCGAAGAATGCTTATAGGAAGAAGTGAAATAAAATTTCACTCCCAGATTTTCGTAGTCGTAATAATGATAGACATACGTTGCATAATCGCAGCATAATTTAAAATCCTTAAACTTTCTTTTTTTGCCTTTTCCAAATTCTTTGATAAGGTCTTTCAGTGTTGATTCATTCAATTTTATATTTCCTGCTCCTTCCCCGGGTTTAATTAAAATACTATTCGCCTGCTGAAAAGAAGTAAACAACAGCAGTATGCTTGCTGCGGAAATATAAAGTTTCAGATTTCGTGTCATACAGGTTTTACTTCGCTGGTGTTTTAAATGATGTTGCAAATCCAATTACAAGCCCTGCTGATAATCCCAGTATTCCAAAAAAAACAGGCGGTCCCCATCCTCCGAAAATCAGCCAAAGAACAATGGTTGCAATTGTCCCGATTGTTCCGCCCAAGCCAATCCATGAAATAATATGAAGAAGCCGGTCTCTTCTTTCCATTCTAATAATGCGGTAAACAATCCCGATGAGCGCGGAAGAAATCCATAAGGCGATTAAATAAAATAATGCTACTGAATCATATTGAATGTCTCGGGAGATTTCAATGTTCTTAGGATTATCAGGCAAAGGTTCGTCACTGCTTTGGAATTCTTTGTAAGCGGGTTTTGGCGGAGGTTGCCATAAAGGGCAGTCATACACAATGCAGGAAATTGTTTTGTTTTCAATTTGAAGACAACATTCCCATCTTGCATTATAGGCAGCCCAGACCAATCCGGCAACATTGAGCAGAAGAAATATAAACTTTAATGCGCGCATGATTATAATTTTTTGTTAGCGTTTGTAATCGCAGCAGCAGGTATCATCCTGCTTTTAGAATCCGAATGCCAGTTGTAGATGTCAACGCTTAATTTGGAAAGAACCAAAATCACTACCATTGCATTCCCGCTTCCTGTTGTTTCTATACTTGCAAATCCTCCAAGCGCTACGCAAATTATGAGCACATGTATATGTTTTAGCGGAGCAAATAATTGTGATTGCGTGTCACTAACGGTATTGTCGTTTTCGGAAATAATATATTGAATCAGAAAAATCAAGTGCTGTATAAATAGGGCAACACCCATCCAATAGAGATATATGATGTTTGGCATACTATCTACAAGATGTGGCGAGCCGATTATTGAATTGAGTAGATTAAGGAAAAAAGAATAACCGATTACAATCAGGAAGGTGAAATAAGTTACGCAAAATACAACGAGATTAAAAAGCAGGAGCAACCACGAATCTCTGCAAACGATAATGATTTTTATTATGTTGAAAAACCCGATTATGAAAACTTCGAAAAAATAAAGCAGCACAATTCCCATCGGATTCCAATTATAATATACAATGCCCGCCAGCGGAACAAGATTATTAGCGATGATAAATCCAAGGAGGGATAAATTTTTAAACTCGCCCCGTTTTATGCTTTGCAAAATGTTTTTTGGCGCGTGATAAATAGCAGCGGGCAGCGACACAATATCTTTTTTTATGGAAGCCATTCCTTCTGAAAACGATTTTGCCAGCGCGGTTCTTGTCTCGCGGCTGATAATGGCTTTGGTGAACGGAGGCAGGCATGCGAGCGAGAGCAGCACTAAACTAACACCCTGAATAATGTTCCCGTACCGGAAAAAATTCAAGGATACCAGGAGAAAAACCACAAACAAAACCCACCCGGTAAAGATAAGCAGTTGCCTGAAAAAATTCGTTCCCACCTGAAACATCTTCAAACGCCAGAATAAAAACAGGATGCCCAGAGCAGGAACTGCTAACAGTATTCCAAGTTTCCATTCTGCAACCAGGAAACACACCAGCGTGAGCAGGCAAAATACGCCAAAGAAAACCCATCCGGCAAACCGCAGCGCATCTTTTAAGAATTGTTTCATGCCGTCAAGTATAGAAATTATTTTTTACTTGTAAGTATACCTTCGGTAGCCCGGGTTGCTTCAGTATGCATATGAAAATATTTTTAATAGGACTTACGCAGAAGTTTAGTGAGTATTGTCATTTCGACCATAGGGAGAAATCTCGTATGTTTGGCACAAAGGAGATTCCTCGCTTCGCTCGGAATGACACCGTTTTGCGTAAGTCCTATTTAATACAAAAACAAGATTATTGGGACTAAAGTCCATTTTTGCTTTTCATTCTAATCCCCGACCTGAAGGTCGGGGCAATTAAGTGCAGACAATAGCTCTCCGATTTATCGGAGGGTAAAAAGCGCACCGTTGGCTTAACAGAAGATACTTCCGGTTTAACAATCGGTACTTCCGGCTTAACCAAAGGTACTTCTGTTAAATGAGAAGACACTCCTCATTTAACCATCGGTACTTCGGGCTTAACAATCGGTACTTCTGTTAAGACCATCGGTACTTTTGGCTTAACCATCAGTACTTCTGTTAAGACCATCGGTACTTTTGGCTTAACAATCGGTACTTCTGTTAAGACCATCGGTACTTCTCATTTAACGAGCGGTACTTCCGGCTTAACAGAAGCCGTTCCACTCACTTATTACCCTACGGAGAAGTATTCAAAAGCCGTCCAGGTGTAAGGGTCATCCATTTTATCGCTGAAAACATGATGACCGGAGATTTCCGAAGAGGAAGAAACGCTTTTTTCAGAGGTCTTCGTAGTATGATGCGTTTTCTGGCTCTTGCCCTTGCGTGCCGTTCCTATGCTGGCATGGCGGGCGGCTACGAGGGCTCCGCTGTCGAGGTCGCTGAAAATAACATCGGTTTGCGGAGTAACTCTTGTTTTCAGTTGAGCGGCAGCGGGCACGGTTTTGTTATTGGGAACCCCTGCATACTGCCACAGGTGCGCTTCTGTTTTACTCTTCTCCATTTTCTTTGCATGCAGGTGAAGCGTGCCGGGTCCTGATTTAATTTGTCCGAAATCGGGTTTGGTGCCGGTGTTTTTGCTTTTGAGTTTAAGTCCGAGGCGAAGCACCACAGCAATTCCTGCATTCACATCGCCTTGCGCTTTCGCCACCGCGCGCGCCACTCCCTGCGCATACACGGCATTGAGGCGGTAGGTTTCATTTACAATGTTGCGCTGCTCGGTTTCCTGGGCAGCCGTGGCGGTGGGCGGAACGGTTTGCCGCTTGGTATGAATGTTGAGCAGCGTATCTGCTTGCGCATGCGCAGTGCCATCGGGCACGGGCGGATTGGTGGCATCGGCATCGCCTGTAAATACAACGCCTTTTACTTCGCTCACCGCATCGGTTACCGTGAGCAAACTGATGTCGCTGAGCACTACGATTTTCGGGAGGTTCTTTTTGGTTGCTGCAAGCAGGATAATTATCCTTGATAATTCTCCTGCGGTCATGGTTTTCTTTTTCATTTTGTTTTTGCGTTTATGCTCGCCAGCGTTACTGATTGTTTTTAATTGTTTAGCGGGAAGATGCGCCTCCATAAATAATTCCATAAACAAAAGAAAAAATAGTTTGCGGGTGCGGATAACTAATCGTTACGAATCTGTCCGATGGAATACGGCACCGCTCCGACAAGTCGGAGACGAGTTAACTTTGTTCGGAGCGAATAACAGCCCTTGTATTCATTCGAAGATTCGCAGTTATTCGTTATCCGTACCTGTTGAAATTATTCCCGCTCCTGCTATTTTTTTTCTTTTATCTTTAGCCGTTCTTTTCTAAAATATATATAACGATGAAAAAACTTTTTACTCTTTTAAGAACTCTCCCTCTTTCCAAAACTAACTCACCCCGACTTCGTCACCCCTCTCTTTTAAATACAGAAGTACGAACATTCGAACAATCGATTTACGAACATTCGAACAAACTTCTCATAAACTTTCATTCGTCTTTCGATTGTTCGATTGTTCGATTGTTCAGTATTCGCTGTTGCCGTGAGTTTCTTCCGCTGCTGCTCTCCATTTTATTTATTGCGGCTTGCGGAATTGCAAATGCGCAATACACCAAACTCTTTGATTTCACAGGCACCGCAAATGGAAGCGAGCCAATGGGTTCTCTTATTTCTGATGGAACCTATCTGTATGGAATGACCTATATTGGAGGCGCGGGCAATCAGGGTGCCATCTTTAAAATAAAACCTGATGGAACAGGATATACCAACATATATTATTTCGGATACAATGTTCAGGATGGTGCTTACCCCAAGGGCTCTCTTCTGTATGACGGTAATTATTTATATGGAATGACAGAAGATGGAGGGGCAAATAATCTTGGAACAATTTTCAAAATAAGAACCGATGGTACCGGCTATTTTAAAATTCTCGATTTCGCAGGCACAAACGGCTCTTATCCAGCGGGTGATTTGATTAGTGACGGAACAACTTATCTCTATGGAATGGCAAGACGGGGCGGGGCAAACGATTTAGGAGTCGTCTTCAAAATAAAACCCGATGGCACTGGATATACTGACCTCCTTGATTTCGCTGGCTCTTCAAATGGTAGTTATCCCTTCGGCTCTCTTACCTCTGACGGAATATATTTCAACGCAATGACCAATACGGGTGGTACAAGCAATGATGGAACCGTATTCAAAATAAAACCCGATGGCACCGGCTTTTCCAAACTGCTGGATATGTACGGAGCGAATGGATATGATCCTAACGGCTCTCTCGTTTATGACGGAACTTATATGTATGGAATGACCTATTATGGCGGCTCTCCAGTTCATGGAAACATTTTTAAAATAAGAACCGATGGCACCGGCTATTCCGATTTATTTGATTTCAATGGAACCAATGGAGATAAACCTACGGCAAATCTTGTTTTTGACGGAGGCATTTTGTATGGAATGACCTCTAACGGAGGCACAAATAGTTTAGGATCGCTTTTTAAAATACAAACGGATGGAACGGGCTTTTCGAAACTGCTAAATTTCTCGGGCACAGCAAACGGAAGCATCCCTTACGGCTCTCTTCTTTCCGGTGGAGGAGTTTTGTACGGAATGACTTTTCAGGGTGGAACAAGCAATGTCGGCACCATATTCAGATATTGCCTTGGTCCAAATATTACTGTTAACGCAAGTGCTACTACTGTGTGCGCTGGAACTTCCGTCACCCTTTCCGCTTCAGGAGCAAATTCATATTCGTGGAACACCAGCCAGACAACAAGTTCAATTGTTGTTTCGCCAACAACTTTATCTTCTTATTCTGTAACCGGCACAAACACGAATGCCTGCACAAACACAGCCGTTGCAAGTGTAAATGTGAACGCGCTTCCTGTGCTTTCTGTTTCTTCTCAAAGTGTTTCCTGCAGCGGGGGAAACAATGGCAGCGCAGTGGTTTCTGTTTCAAGCGGAGTTTCACCCTATACTTATTCATGGATGCCTAACGGGCAAACCACTTCTGCGGTCACCGGACTTTCGCAGGGAACAAATACTATTCAGGTTACCGATGCAAATGGCTGCAGTGCGCAGCAAACAGTAAGCATTACTCAGCCTGCGGCTCTTTCTCTTTCAACTACCGTAACAAATGTTTTATGCTTCGCTGGAAACAACGGCAGTATATCCACCACTGCATCGGGCGGAACATTTCCATATACTTATTCCATTTTACCCGGTAATCAATTTACAAATCTTGCGGCCGGAAATTATTCTATAACAATTACCGATGCCAATTCATGCACTGCAACAAAAACTGTCAGCATCACTCAGCCCGCTATTTTGTCGGCAAGTGTTTCTGTTGTGGCTAACGCTTCCTGCGGAAATCCGGATGGAAGCGCAGCGGTAACTCCCTCAGGAGGAGTTGCTCCTTATACTTATTTGTGGAGCAACGGGGAAGTAATTCCCAACCCCAATACTTTTTTATCAGGAACGTACAGTGTTACAGTAACTGATAATAATGGATGCACAAGTTCCGCTTCCGTAACAATTACTAATTCAAATCCTGCTCCTCCTTCGATTTGTTTAATCACAGTGGATTCTATTTCCAAAAATAATTTGATTGTGTGGGATAAAACCACATATGTGCTTGGCGATACTTTTTTAATTTACCGCGACACGGCAAACAATGCGTATGGATTAATCGGAAAAGTTCCGTACGATTCGCTGAGTTGGTTCATTGATACCGTGCGCACACTCTATGCCGCCAATGGCGACCCGAATGTTACTTCCTGGAGATATAAACTTGCTGTGAAAGATAGTTGCGGCAACACCAGCGCAAAGAGCCCTTA
>JACQAL010000073.1 GCA_016195025.1 Bacteroidota bacterium
TGGGCTGTTGGGCTGTTGGGCTGTATTAAAACAGAGCCGATAAAGGTAATGAAATTATGAGAAGGAGAATAAATCATTTACACGGCAAACATAAATTAAATTATTGAACAGCAAGTGAAATGTTGAAAAATATTTTTTACTGAAAATAGTCATCGGACGTTGGTATAACTATCTTTTGCAAATGCCCCTGAAACTTCTACATTTGTCCGATGCAATACGGACTCCGTTCCGAACAGAGTTACGGAATCCGTACTTTGTCGGATAACTTTGTTCGGAGCCCAACTCAAAATATTCTCTATGAAAACTTCTACAACTTTCTTTATTGCGGCTTTTACTTCCATCGCTATTCTTTCGTTAGGAATAATGGAAGAGTGGAAGGATGGAAGAAAATCTCCTTCCCGTTCCCATCCGTCTTTTCATTCCGAATCGCGCACCGAAGCCATTGACGCGCTTCAGTTTCTCTCGGCAAGTTATGCGTATCCGAATAACGATGTTCCGCCCGATGCCTTCGGCAAGGCGTATGACTTCTACAAAAAGAATTTTCTCAACTCCCAACTCCGCACTCCCAACTCTGAACTCTCCACCGGCTCGTGGCAGAACATTGGTCCCAACAATGTGGGCGGAAGAACGCTTTGCGTTGCGCTTGACCCGAATGATACCGCAACCGTGTGGCTCGGTTCTGCCAGTGGCGGCTTGTGGAAATCAACCACCGGAGGAATCGGAACGAATGTGTGGACGTATGTGCCGACCGGATTTCCTACGCTGGGCGTGAGCAGCATTTCTTTTCAGCCGGGAACTCCGCAAACAATAATTATCGGAACAGGAGAAACATACGCCTACGGAATTTCCACCAACGGATTGATTGACCGCACCACGCGCGGAAGTTTCGGAATAGGAATGCTGAAAAGCACCGATGGAGGAGTAACGTGGTCACAAGTTCTCAACTGGACGTATCAGCAGAACCGCGGAGTGTGGGATATAAAATTCAATCCGCTCAAGCCGAGTATTGTTTACGCGGCAACCACCGAAGGAATTTATAAATCATATGACAGCGGAAACTCGTGGACGCAAATCAAAGCGGTGCAAATGGCAATGCAACTTTTGATTGACCCTGTGGATACAAATATTATTTACTGCGGAGTTGGAAATCTTTCCAGCCCGAACAAAGGGCTGTATAAAACATCGAACAGCGGAAGCACATGGAGCATTCTTACTACGGGGCTTCCTTCGAACAACAACCGCGATGGAAGAATTATTCTTGCCATGAATCCGCTCAATCATAAAACCGTTCTCGCGCATGTATGCGATGCGTTCAACACGGTTGGATTTTATATCACGCATAATCAGGGAACGAACTGGAGTTCGATGAGCCCGCAGGATATTGCTTCGTGGCAGGGATGGTATGCAAAGGGCTTGCTCTTTGACCCTGCCGATACCACGCATGTGCTTGCCGCAGGAGTGGATGTTCATTCTTCGAACGATGAAGGAAATAATTTCGCGCAGGTATCGAACAACACGTGGACAACCGATTATTGCCATTCCGATGTGCATGAAATAATCGTCAACCCGCAGAACGCGAACAAAATTTATCTCGCCACCGATGGCGGATTGTTCCGCTCGAATGATTTTGGCGTGAGTTATTATGAATGCACCAGCGGATATGTTACCACGCAGTTTTACATTGGCGCTGTTTCCGCGCAGGACGCCACCGATGCCTTTGCGGGCGCGCAGGATAATTATTCGTGGCAGTATGCGGGCAATCCTTCGTGGACTTCGCAAATAGGAGGCGATGGATGCTACACCGCCATTGACCCCACCAACGATAACAATATGTTTGGTGCGTATCAATACCTGAACGTGGAAAAATCAATTGACCGCGGAGCAAACTTCAATCAGGTAATCAACAGCCCTTCGAGCGCCATGGGAGGAAACCCAACCGCGTTTCTCGCTCCGTATCTTCTTTGCCCTTCCAATCCGCAGGTGATGTATGCAGGAGGCGACACCATCATTAAATCCACCAACGGGGGAAATTCATGGAACATGATTGGTCCCAAACCGCTCGATGGCGCAAACATTATTCTTTCCATCGGGGTTTCTTCCAAGAACAAAGATTCATTGTACGTGGGCACTGCTCCGACAAAAACCACTTCGCATATTTTCAGAAGCACGAACGGAGGAACTAATTTCACCAACGTTACAGGCGCCAACCTGCCCAACCGCTACCCGCGAAGAATCACCGTTGACCCGGTGAACAGCAAAATTGTGTATGTGGTTTATTCGGGTTTCGGCACGGGGCATCTTTTCAAATCAACCAATGCCGGTGGAAACTGGACTGACATCAGCACGGCACTGCCCGATATTCCGTTTCACTGCCTCGCCATTGACCCGCAAAACACCAGCACTATTTTTGCCGGCTGCGACTTGGGAATTTTTTATTCCAACGATGGCGGCAGCACCTGGAACACCTTCAACACCGGCTTGCCCGAAGCGGTAATGGTTTTTGATTTGGTGGTTTCGCCTTCCGATAAAACTTTGCTCGCCTTCACGCACGGGCACGGAGTGTATAAAAGAAATCTTTCCGATGCGGCTGTAGCGGTGAATGATGCGGCTTCTTCAGAAATAGATTTTCAGGTGTATCCGAATCCATCAAACGGGAAGTTCCAAGTCACAAGTTCCAAGTTACAAGTCACAAGTATGGAAGTTTATACTATAAATGGAGAAAAGATTTATGCAACCATTCAACCATTTAACCATTTAACTATTGATGTTGCTCTCCCTTCAGGGACGGGGTCAGGAATTTATTTTCTTGTTATAAAAGCCGGAAAAGAAACAGCAGTGAAGAAAATAGTCATTAGTCGTTAGTCATTGGTCATTGGAATAATCAGGAATGAATAAAAGAAGAAGATGAAGAAAGGTTGTACAATTATTTTTCTTTTAACACTCACTTTTTTTTCAATTGCATTCTCACAGAATAATAAAATTGAAAATCAATACGAACTCGGTGTCAAATATTTAACACAAGGAATATACAACAAAGCGGATTCACTTTTTACTTTAATATTGAAGAAAAACAAATTTGATGTCGATTCTCACGTTAATCGGGCAATTGCAAGAAAAAAGTTAGGAAATAAGTGTGGATATTGTACCGATTTGTTTTCTGCTGCAGAATTGGAAGACAAAGAAGCATATTCAACTTTTTGGAAAGATTGTCCGACTTATGATAGCATATTCAATTGTGAAAAAGGTGAAATAATAAAAATAAAAGATAATCAGGCTGCTGCAAACATTGATATATATGAATGGCAGCAAATAAATAATATGTTTACCATTAAATATGGATATGATATGTCCTCAATAAAATTTATTAGTGTAATTAATACCAATGAAAATTTAAATTCAAAATATTATATAGATGGGACAGATACATTGTATTTGGATATAAAAGAATCTCCTAAATATATAGGAGGTATTAATGAATTAAAAAAAAATATTGGAGAAGAAATTAAATTTTCAATTCAAAATAAAAAAGTAAAAAACAGCGATTGCTTATTCATTCTTTATTTTACAATTGATGAAAATGGCATAATAAAAGATATTTCAAGAACACTTTTTAATAGAAATGAACTTAACGTTTTGCCACAATGCAATGCACGTTATGAAGAGGAAGGTGTAAAAGTCATAAACAAAATGTCAAAATGGATGCCTGGAAAATTTAATGGGAGAGCAGTTAAAGTAAGGCGTGCCATTCAAATAAAATTTAATATTAATTGGACTGATTCAATTCCAGATTCTTTTTTTATGATTCCAATTTAATTATTTTCAGTTCAAAGTTCAAGATTAAATATTCAAGGTTTGGAAATATATAATGTATATGGCGAGTTAGTGTATTTAACATCCAACATCAAACCTCTAACATCTAACGAAATTAACCTGAGCGCAGCGAGCGGAGTTTATTTTGTTGTAATCAAAGCAGGAAAAGAAACATCGGTGAAGAAAATAGTCATCAGTCGTTAGAAAATAATTATGGATAAGTAAAAACTCAATACAGTGAGAAAACTTTATATGCTTCATACACTTTTCCTTTTCGTATTTTTCGTACTCTTTCGTTTTTCGGTGATTGCTCAGTACACCAAACTCCTCGACTTTGCCGGAAGTTCAAACGGACAAATAATTTTTGAGTACCTTTGAGAATAAAAAACAAAAAGCCATGACAGTAAAACAAAAAGTCATTAAAGAAATAAACTCACTGCCCGATAATTTGCTGGAAGAAGCATACCGCATTATTTCCAAACTGCGCAAAACAAAAAAAGTGAAGCCCGATGCAGTTTCCTTGCTTGCTGAAAATGCCCTTGCCGAAGAATGGAATTCAAAGGAAGATGAAGCGTGGGATAAAGTATTATAATCATGTATGAGCGCGGAGATATTGTGGTGGTTCCGTTTCCCTTTGCCGACAGCGGCAGAAAGAAAAAACGTCCCGCGCTGATTATTTCAAACGAACAAGTAAACCAAACAGGCGACTACCTGATGGCGCAAATCACCACCAAAGAAAAACAGGACGGGTTGTCGCTTCAATTAACCCCTGAAGATTTTGCCGCATCGCCTTTAAAGTTAAAAAGTTTTATCCGCTGCCATAAATTGTTTTTGCTCAATGAAAAATTTATTCTTCACAAAGCAAGCGTAGTAAAACCGGGGCTTCTTGTTATTCTGATTGAAAAAATAAATTCACTCATCGAATAAAATTTATATGCATTGAAAAAAACTTTACTCCTCACATCTGCCATCTTACTTCTTACATTTTACATTTCTTTCGGGCAGTACACTAAACTCCTTGATTTTTCAGGAACTTCAAATGGATATTTTCCTTTTGGTTCTCTTATTTCTGACGGAACTTTTTTATACGGGATGACACATAATGGCGGTACAAATAGTGACGGGGTTATTTTTAAAATAAAGCCCGATGGAACCGGCTATGCCGACTTACTTGACTTTGCAGGAACTTCAAACGGAGAACAACCTCTTGGCGATATTATTTCTGACGGAACCTTTCTTTATGGAATGACAAATGGTGGCGGCACAAGCGTTAATTGCCCAGGCGGTTGTGGAGTAATTTTTAAAATAAAACCTGATGGTACAGGATACTCAAAACTGCTTGACTTTGCAGGCAGCGCAAACGGAGCAGAACCTAATGGTTCTCTTATTTTTGACGGAACATTTCTATATGGAATGACCTATCGAGGCGGCATAAATGATTCCGGAGTTGTCTTTAAAATAAAGCCAGATGGCACAGGATATTTAAAATTGCTTGATTTTACTGGCAGTGCAAATGGAGCACGTCCTTGGCACTCTCTTGTTTATGATGGAACTTTTCTCTATGGAATGACTGAATATGGTGGTTTAAATTATGCAGGAGTTATTTTTAAGATAAAACCTGATGGAACAGGATATACTAAACTGCTTGACTTTGCCGGAAGTTCAAATGGAAGTACTCCTTTCGGTTCTCTTATTTCTGACGGAACATTTCTCTATGGAATGACGATTTTAGGTGGTGCAAATAATATGGGAATTCTGTTTAAAATAAAATCCGATGGAACCGGCTATACCAAACTTCTTGACTTCGCAGGAAGTTCAAACGGAGAAAATCCTTTTGGCTCTCTTGTTTATGATGGCACTTATCTTTATGCTATGACATATAATGGTGGCATAAATAATGACGGAGTTGTCTTTAAAATAAAGCCCGATGGAACTGGCTATGTGAAACTACTCGACTTTGCAGGAACTTCAAATGGAGGAAAACCTTATGGCTCTCTTATGTTTGACGGAACATTTCTCTATGGAATGACGCAACAGGGTGGCATAAATAATGCCGGAACAATCTTTAAAATCAACCCTGCAGGAATGGGCGTTGAAGAAAATGTGTTGGCAAATACTATTTCTGTTTTTCCCAACCCCTCCACCGGCAGGTTTACCATTGAAGGAAACAGTGGAATAAAGGAAATAGAGGTTATAAATCTTCTCGGAGAAAAAGTGACGCAAAGTGTCATTCCGAACGCAGCGAGGAATCTCATCATTGATATTTCTTCTCAGCCGCAGGGAATTTATTTTATGAAAGTGCAAACCGCAGAGGGTAACGCAAGCAGGAAACTTATTGTGCTCAAATAACGCGAAGATTGAAATAATGAAATGGTGACTGAACCATTGAAGGCAACCATTTTTTATTTCTTGCGTCTATCCTGCAAACACACCAAACTTTAATTAATGCAAACAATAAAATTACTCTCTGCAATCATTAGTATGATTTGCGCAAGCGTCACCCTTCATGCCGGTGCGATTACAGCAAGCAGTTGCAGCGTTACCATTGGCTGCTATCAATACAAGAATGCAAGTTGTCCCACGTGTGCCGATGGAATCGGGCATTCGTATGCTTCTAACGGAACTGCTCCTTACACGTATTCATGGAGCACATCGCCCGTGCAAACAACATCCGCTGCCACCGGACTTTTACCCGGAAGTTACACTGTGTGCGCCACCGATGCGAATGGCTGCACCGCCTGCTGCGTGACAACCATTACTGCTGTCACCTGCTCGATAACTGTTGGATGTTATCAGTTTAATCCTGCAAGTTGCGCTGCCTGCCCCAATGGAACCGGGCATTCGTATGCATCGGGAGGAACTGCGCCTTATACTTTTACATGGAATACAATTCCTGTTCAAACCACTCAAACGGCAACGGGTCTTTTGCCGGGAACTTATCTTGTATGTGCGACCGATGCAAACGGATGTTCTTCCTGCTGTTCCACAACCATTACTGATTCATCGGTATGCACGCTTACGCTTGGATGTTATGCTTACCAGCCCGCAAGTTGTAATACGTGTGCTGATGGAATCGGTCACTCGTACGCATCCAACGGAACTGCGCCTTATACTTTTTCGTGGAGTAATGGAGCAACCACATCTACCGCTACCGGACTTTTACCGGGAACATATACTGTTTGTGTTACCGATGCGAAGAATTGCACGGCTTGCTGCTCAACAACTATTCTTGATACTTCGACTTGTAATATCACTATCGGATGTTATCAGTATCTTCACGCAAGTTGCCCGACTTGTGCTGATGGAATCGGACATTCATACGCTTCCAACGGAACTGCGCCTTATACTTATTCGTGGAGCACAAGCCCTGTTCAGAATACTCCTTCCGCCACCGGACTTTTACCGGGAACATATACCGTGTGCGCCACCGATGCAAAAAATTGTACGGCTTGCTGCGTAGTTACCATTACATACAGCACCACTTGCAATTTGAATGTTGCGTGCTATCAATATCACTCGGCAACTTGTCCTACTTGTGCGGATGGTTCCGTTCACGCGTATGCTTCCAACGGAACTGCCCCTTATACTTATTTGTGGAGCACAAGCCCTGTTCAGAATACTCCATCCGCTACCGGACTTTTGCCCGGCACATATACCGTGTGCGTTACCGATGCGAACGGCTGCACCGCTTGCTGCACCACAACTGTTACTTCTACCTATAACAGTTGCCAGGCGTATTTTTATCTCTATCCCGATACTTCGCTGCCGCATACGTATTGGGCAATCAACTATGCAACAAGCACAAATCCTCCTATCACATACAGTTGGAACTGGGGAGACAATACAACTTCCATAGGCGCTTATCCAACGCATACTTATGCAAATGCAGGAGTGTACACCATTTGCCTTACAATTACCGATGCAGTTGGATGCTCGAGCACTTTTTGCCGCACTGACTCCGTGCAAAAAAGTTCGGACCCGCATAGCAATGATATAATAACTGTGAATGTGATTGCCGATGCAACAGGAGTGAATCAACTAACTTCTGAAATATCTTATGCCAACATTTATCCTGTTCCCAACAACGGCAACTTCACCTTGGCGTATCGCCTGCCTGTTTCAAAATCTGAATTGCAGGTAACTGATATTATGGGGAAAATAATTTATACTTACGAAATAACCGGAGCGGAAGGCAATCAACGTATCGCTGTTCCGAATTTGGAAAACAGCATTTACTACTGGCAAATTATTTCTTCTGATGGTATTCTGAACAAAGGAAAGATTGTTGTGATACGATAACATTTACCAGCAGCGCTACTTCACTGCCGTGAGCGACATATTCAAACTTTTCACGCTATGCGTGAGCGCGCCAACTGAAATATAATCAGCGCCAATAGAAGCATACCTGCGTATGTTTTTTTCATTCACTCCGCCTGAAATTTCCACTTCAACCATTCCATCTATGAGGGGTATTGCTTTTTTCAATTGCGGGAGAGAGAAATTATCAAGCAAAATTCTGTCTATGTATCCCGTGTTAATTATTTCTTTCACTTCATTCAGGTTTCGCGCTTCAATTTCAATGTCAAGATGGAGATTATTCTTCTTTATATAACGCAGCGCGGAAAAGACAGCATTTTGAATTCCTCCGGCAAAATCAATATGATTGTTCTTGATGAGGAGCATATCATATAATCCGAAACGGTGGTTGAAGCCGCCTCCGATTCTCACCGCCCATTTTTCAAGCGCACGGAGCAGCGGAGTGGTTTTGCGCGTGTCAAGAATTTTTACTTTATACGGCTTGCAGAGTGCAACAAGTTTATTTGTTTGTGTTGCAATGCCGCTCATGCGCTGCATGACGTTGAGCGCAAGGCGCTCGGTTGTGAGAATGGAGCGCGCGCTTCCTTCCACGGTAAAAGCAATATCTCCTTTTTTAACTTTTGCTCCGTCATGAAGAAGAACTTTCACGCGCAGGTTTTTGTCGAACGCATGAAAGATTTTTTCCGCCAGCGAAACTCCTGCGAGAATTCCTTCCTCTTTAATTATTAATTGTGATTTCACTCTGGCGTTTTTTGGAATGCACGCAAGCGTGGTGTGGTCGCCACTGCCAACATCTTCTTTCAATGCAGAAGAAATAAATTGCTTCCAATTAAAATTTCCGGAGAGGAGAGAAAAAGAATTTTTACTCATTCTGTTCTTCAAAACGCAATTGCTGAATGGATAAACCGGCTCCCTGCTTTTTGAAAAGGAAATAACTTCTGAATTTTTTCCCCGAAGAACTTTCGTAGGTGCCGATTGCAAACTGGTCGCCATTCTTTGAAGTGCCTTTATGGATAACAGAAAAAGATTTAATAGGATTCTTCGCGAAGAAATCTTTCAGAATAAGTTCTGCCTGCGCCTTGCTGTACACATCTTCCTTGTCAAGAATCTTCAGGTCAATGTTGTCGGCAAAGAATTTTGAAACGTTCGATGCCACACCGGTTTTAACAGCAGTGGCAACATCATCGGATAAATCTAATTCGCGAAATGGCAGAGCCACCGCGAAGAAAATCAATATGGAGAGTATCGGATTCATTTATTTACTAAGAGCAACTATCAAGCCAAACAAACTTTATTTTGCCATGCAGCAAATTTATACTTTTTTTGCTGTTGAAATAATTTCTTCTCTAATGAATATAACACTGCTCTGCACCGGAAAAACTTCTGAGAAATATATTGCAGAAGGAATTAAGATGTATGCAGAGAGAATAAAACATTATTGCAAATTCAATTTAATAGAAGTTGAAGCAGGGAAAGGCAATGAATCTGAAATTATAAAAAAAGAATCGCTCACTATTTTGAAAAGGGTAGGAGAGAATGATTTTCTGATTCTGCTCGATGAAAAGGGAAAAGAACAAACCTCGGTTCAGTTTGCGGAAATGCTCCAACATCATCAGAATATTTCTACGAAGAATCTTATTTTCCTCATTGGAGGCGCATATGGTTTTTCAGAAGATGTTTACCAGCGCGCCAACGCAAAAATTTCTCTTTCACTAATGACTTTTCCTCACCAGTTGGTAAGAATAATTTTTCTGGAACAATTATACAGGACGTTTTCAATTCTGAGAGGGGAGAAGTATCATCATTGAGAAGTCGGCAGTCCTCAGTTGGCAGTCCTCAATTGGCAATCTTCAATCAGCAGCCATCAACTTATTTATATTTGTCAGGGTTTTCAATCATGTGATTAAGTAATCTTCCAACTTCTTCCGAGCGTTCATTGAAATCAGCATACTCTGTTTTATTGATATAGTTGCATTCTAAAGCAAAGTCAAGCCAAACTTGTGTTTCGGTATTTTCCATATCGGCATCGGTTATTTTACTTGTAAAATGTGCAGGATATAATCTTTTTCTATAGCCTTCTCCTATGCAAGAACAAACAGAACGAGATGATTTTCTTATTTGAGAAGTTAATGAATACTGCTCTTCTGCTGGAAATGATTTTGACTTTTTGAAAATATCCATTGCAAGAGCAAATGCCTTTTTATAAACTGTAAGATTTCTAAATCCGGTTGCCATGTTTGAATAGTATTTATTGTTGGCTGTTTATGTTGCCGACTGCCAACTGCTGATTTTCATTTGCTGACTGATTATTATGGCTGTTTATGTTGTTGACTGCCGACTGTTGATTGCCGACTGATTCAATTGCCACTTCCACGCGCTTTCCATCATCTGCTCAATGTTGTATTGCGGTTTCCAGCCCAGAAGTTTTTCTGCTTTGGAAGAATCGGAATAAATGGCTTCCACATCTCCTTTTCTTCGCGGGGCAATATCGTATCTCAGTTTTTTTCCGCTCACTCTGTTAAATGCTTTCAGCGCTTCAAGCACGGTAACTCCTTTTCCTGTTCCGAGATTAAAAATTTCATAGTTGCTTTTGTTTCTTTTCTCAAAAAGATAGTTCAGCGCGAGCACGTGCGCGTGCGCAATGTCGCTCACATGAACGTAATCGCGTATGCAGGTGCCATCGCGCGTGTTGTAATCATCTCCGAAAATGCTGAACTCCTTGCTCAAGCCAATGGCTTTTTGCATAATGGACGGAACAATGTTATCGGGCTTTCCGAAGGGAACTTCTCCAATCAATCCTGAAACATGCGCGCCCACCGGGTTAAAATAGCGCAGGGCGATAGATGAAAATTCGGGATTCTCCCTCGAAAATTTAGTGAGCAGTTGTTCTCCCATTTGCTTGGTGCTCCCGTAAGGCGACTGGGCTCTTCGCTTGGGCGTTTCTTCATTCACCGGAAGTGTTGAAATGTTTCCGTAAACCGAGCAGGAAGAGGAGAAAATAAAATTGCGCACTCCGAATTCTTTCAGGCAGGCGAAAATATTTTTAAGCGAATCGTTGTTGTTGTGAAAATATAAAGCCGGGTTTTTAACCGATTCGGGAACTGATTTCAGCGCGGCAAAATGAATCACTCCGTTTATATCGCTGTTTTCTGAAAAAATAGTTTTTGTTTTTTCCAAATCGCATAAATCAATGTTGTAGTTTTTAATTTCTTTTCCCGTGATATTTTTTATCCGTTCAAAAGTTTTTTCGGCAGAGCGTAAAAAATTATCGGCTGAAATTATTTCCCAGGAAGTTTTTTCCAGCACATCAACGATTGTGTGCGAGCCAATGTATCCTGCTCCGCCTGTAATGAGGATTTTCATAGGGAAAAACTAATTCTCCAGAATCTTAAACTCCACCCTTCGGTTCAACTGCATGTTTTTTGCATTGGGTTTTCCGTTCACTTTGTTCGGAGCAACGGGCTGCGCATCGCCATAACCCTGCGCGGTGAGGCGCAAACGGTCAGCGCCTTTCACGATGAGTTCATTCACCACTGCTTCTGCGCGCGCCTGCGAGAGTTTCAGGTTTGCATCTTTTTTGCCGGCATCATCGGTGTGCCCGCCAATTTCCACTTTAATGGAGGGATTCTCGGTGATAAGTTTTTCTACTTTGTCAAGTTCCGTTTTTGATTCTTTGCGCAGCGTTGCTTTTCCGCTGTCGAAGAAAATATTGTTGAGCACTATTTTTGCGCCCTTCTTTATTTTTTCGAGCACAATGTTTTTCTTTATCTCCGAATATGTTTTCTCCTTCGGAACATTTATGTTTTCCGACTGGAAAAGATACCCATCGGCTTCGTACGATACGTTGTAATCGTTTCCGCGCTGAAGGTTGAAATAATATTCTCCTTTATCGTTGGGAGTAAATGTTCCGACAGGCGCTGCGGTTTTATTATCTATAACCACTACACGCGAGTTCTTGACAGGATTTTTTATTTTGTCGGTTACCGTTCCGCTCACCGAAATTGTTCCGAGCATCTTCGCGGTTTCCATAATCACATCTTTTTTGAAATCAAATTCAGTGAGCGCTTTGGGCAAATCGAGCGATTCATTCATGGTAATAAATCCATCGGCTTCATAGGTGATGGAATAACTTTCGCCTCCGGTTCCGGGAAGGTCAAACGAATAACTGCCATCGGGCTTGGGCGCGTATACGCCAAATAATTTTTTACCTGTATTGTCTTTGGCAGAAATTTTTACTCCGGGAATTAATTCGCCAGCGCGCGTTTTCACTTTTCCATAAACTGAAACGGCTCCCAGGTTTTTGAAATCGTAATCGCGCTCAATCTCTTTGTATTCTCCTTCGGGAGTAACGGAAACAATTTCCGTGTACGGGCGGAAACCATCGGCTTCGTATTTCACCGTGTAAGTTTTTCCCGTTCGCCCGGGATTCAGCGGGAGAATATATTTCATCGTTCGCGTGTTTGGATGAACTTCCTGCATCAACTGTCCGCTTTCCATATCGGTGGCAGAAATGGTAACGAAACTCATCATGCTGTCTTTCTTTCCGGCAAATGAAACATGTCCTTTCATCAGCGTTACGGGAATAACCATGCGCTGCGGAATGGTAATGAGGTAAATATCTTTTTCACCTTTTCCTTCGGGGCGAACGGAAGAAAGATAGGCGCGCTTTCCATCGGTGCTCATCACATAAAAAATATCGTCATCAGTGGTGTTAATGGGGTAGCCCATGTTTTGCGGAGGATACCAGCCCGAATCTCCTTTCACCGAAAAGAAAACATCAAAGCCGCCCATGGTTTTATGCCCGTTCGAAGAGAAGAAAAGTGTTACTCCATCGGGATGCATGAACGGTGCATCTTCATCGTACTCTGTATTGATGGTGGGACCCAGGTTGGTTCCCTTGCTCCATCTTCCGGTGGGAAGTTTCACGCAGCGGTAAATATCTCTTCCGCCAAATCCTCCCGGGCGGTCGCTCACAAAATATAACGTGTTTCCATCGGGCGAAAGGCAGGCGCTGGGTTCCCACGAAGGAGAATTTATATCGGTGATGTCTCCCGGGTCGGTGCCTAGCATGTAGCCGTACGACCACTGGTCGCCTTCGAGTTTGCTGTAATAAATGCTTCCTCCTTTGTCGTCTTTATAATATAAAAGTTGCTGCCCATCGGCAGAAATTCCCACCACCGCTTCGTTGTACCAACTGTTCACGTGCGTGCTGAGCGGTTTGGCTTCGCTCCACGAGCCGTCCGGATTTTTGTCGCATACCCAGATGTCTTCGTAATAATTATCGTGAATGTCGCGGTTATCGTTTCCTCCGGTGGCGGCATTAAACCTGCGTGAAGTAAAAAAGAGTTGCGATTCATCGGCAGTGATTACAGCACCGTAATCGGGAAATTCAGAATTCACGCTGTCGCCCAGATTAGTGATGGTGCATTTTACAGGAGAAGAAACAAGTTGCTGCGCGGTTTTGCTCATTTCCATTTTTCGTTTCAAATCTTTTGCGGCAGCGAGGTCTTTTAGGTTAATGGCTTTGCCGAATTTTTCATACATGGCAATGGCTTCATCAAAGCGGTAAGTGAGGTGGTATGCCTGACCGAGCAAATAATATACAAGTTCAGGACATCTTTTTTCTGATGGCTCATCGGGAATATAGTTGCGCGTGGCTTTTGGCGCAGCGGCTTCCAGGTAATCCACTGCTTTTGTTTTTTCGGAAGAAGAAGAAAGATACAACTGCCCGATTTTGAAATTCACATTGGCGTTGAGCGGGTCCATTTCATGCAGAACGTGAAAAGTATGAAGAGCCGTGTCGTTAAAACCCTCCATCATCTCAAGGTTTCCCTGCGTGAAAAGTTCGATGAATTTGTGATGGTCAATTTTTTTCTTGGGCGCTTTGCGAATGTACATCTGCCCGTCAATCATCACGGTGTCTTTTTCCTGCTGGGCAAACGCTTCGACTCCGCCTAAGATGCTGCTCAGCGTGACAATGCAAAAAAGAAAAACAGAAACAAAAATGTTTTTTCTGAAAATCATAATTGGTATTCGTTTCGCGGCAAAAATAATGATTTGAAAGGAATGAACTGAAAAATGTTTTGCGCCAGTTCTTTCGGAAGATTCTTTTCCAATTTGTTAATAATATTCTGTAACCTTTTGAGCGCAATTTCAGTTACAACTGCATTCAAAAAAAGTTGATTTACCAAGAGTATTCTTAGTATATTCGAACGCTCAAAACCATTCATTTAAATTCATTTCCTCATGAAGAAATTTTACTTCTCCCTCGCCATCGCATTTTGTTTTTGTTCCGCACGCCTGTTTTCGCAGTGCGGATTTAATTCCAACCCAACAAACGGCTGCGCTCCGCTCACCGTAACATTTACTCCTACGGGAAGCTGCCCCAGTGCCTACGAGTTGCGCTGGCATTTTGGTGATAACAGCCCCGTGCTGATAGACACGCTTCCTCCTTATGTAACGCATATTTATACGTATGCAAGTTGGTTTAATCCGTGGGTGGAAGCATACGATAATACAGGAAATTACCTCGGCTTCAGTTATGGAAGTTCTATCAATGTGAACGGAGTGGGTTTTAACGCTCCCGATTCTATTTGCCTTGGCGACCAGGTTCAGTTTTGTCCCAGTGGTTCAATGAACAGCACGAACTGGGATTTTGGCGATGCAACCACTTCCACGCAATACTGCGAAAATCACGGATACTCTTCGCCCGGCACATATACGATTACCTTAAGCGGAAATTCCCAGCAATGCGGAAACGGAAGTTACAGCAAAGCCATTGTGGCGGCAAACAATGTGAGCATGAACCTGAATGCATGGACGAATGCTCAGAACAATTCCGCCTGCCCCAATCAGCCGGTAGGTTTTAATACCAATGGAAATTACCTGAGTTATAACTGGGATTTTGGAGACGGTGCAACCAGCACGCAGGCGCAGCCGCAGCATACCTACACTGCGGTGGGCACTTACACGGTTTCCTGCATGGCAACCAATCACTGCAATAAATCGGGAACGTCTACTTTTACAATGAATGTTTCTACTACTTATATTTTTCCTAATTATATTCAGTTGCAGCCGCAACCGCAAGTTATCTGCCCGAACTCGCAGGTGAATTTTAACATTAACGGTGCAAACGGCTACCCCTCGTATGAATGGAACTTTGGAGATGCTTCTCCTTTGCAAACCACCACGCAGAATTATACCAACCATACGTATAATGCTGCCGTAGGCACGTACACCGCTTCGTGCAGAATTACCAGTTACTGCGGAAACGACAGCACCATTTTCGCAACCGTTACCATCAGTACCACGGCTCCCTTCGGAAATCAGATTAACATAGGAAATAATTCTCCTATATGCCCCAACGGCATTGGCGGCTTTCAGGCGCCTGGCGGTTATATAAGTTATGAATGGGATTTTGGCGATGGCTCTCCACTGGAAACAACCACCAACAATAATAATAACCATACCTACGGAAGCACAATTACTACCTACACAGTTGCCTGCACCATTACTAACGGATGCGGAAACGACACTACCATTTATTCGCAGATGCAGGTAATGAACGGTGTTGGGTTTCCCAGCGGCAATTGGTTTTCATTGAATGTAAATAATCCGTATTGCGTGGGCGACAAAGCATCCCTGCAGGCGCCTAACGGCTATACCAGTTATCAATGGGATTTTGGTGATGGAAACACCGCATTCACTTCCAAAGAAAGCGCCACCCATTCCTATACAGCCATTGGAACGTATACGGTTTCGGTTTTGATTACAAATGCCTGCGGAAACACTACCACTCTTTATGCCACAGCGGTGGTTGACAATGCAGGTTCATTTCCCAACTGGCTTAATATAAAAACAACTCCCTCTTCCGGTTCCTGCCCGAATGATATTGTGAATTTCAGTTTGGATAACAACAGCCAGTATGCTTCTTACCTTTGGAAATTCGGAGACGGAGATACTGCTCTTACTGTCGGAAGCGACATTCAGCATACCTATACCGCCACAGGAACTTATAGTGTTTCGCTCACCATTACCAACGGATGCGGCACAAGCACTACGCTTTATACCACAGTTGCCGTAACAACCAGCAGCCCGATAAGCAGTGCGCTTTCCCTGCAAGGAATTCAAAACCCCGCCTGTGCCGGTGATGTGATAACTTTTATTCCTAAATATGGCGGCTCAAGTTATACCTACTACTGGGATTTTGGTGACGGAGGAAAGGATACTACCCTTGGAGCAGGAACAAAACATACGTATGCTTCCATAGGAAATTATACGGCAACTGCTACTGCAAAAAACGGCTGCGGCATAACGAAAACCGTTGCCATGACGGAAACAATTTCCACTACTGCTTCTCCGGTTCTTATTTCTTCAGGCAATAATTCAACCTTTGGTGTTCCCGGTGGAGAGCATGGAGGAACTTCCGGCTGTGCAGGCGATGTAATTATTTTTTACTTTATGGGTGAAGAACCGAACAACCTCTGGAATTTCGGTGACGGAAATACCGGCACTGCAGTTGACCACATGCTTGTATTTGGCGGAGACGGCAACACCTACCCGGTTACCATCATCAAACATGCCTATGCAACGAATGGAACCTATACCGTTTCTCTTACGCTCACGAATAAATGCAACAAGAGCACAACAGGAAGTTTTGTAATTAATATAGGAGGAAACCTGCTTGTGAGCGGAGACATGACCACATCGCCTCCGCCTTTCACCACTTGTTCACCCATTGATTTTATTGCTTTCGGAGGAAAAAATTATACCTGGGATTTTGGTGATGGAAGCAATCAGTTAAGCACAACCTCTCCCACTGTTTCGCACTCCTTTGCTCAATTGGGTGTGTACGTTGTGAGTGTTGTGGTGACGAATGGATGCGGTAATAGTGCAACCTATACCAAGTCCATTAATGTTACGGGAGCAAGCGGTCCTGCTGTAACATTAAATTCATCTTCAACTCCTACTTGTAATGGAGGAATGGATGGCATGGCAGATGTTTCTGTTTCGGGCGGTCAGGCGCCTTATAATTATTTATGGGATAACGGGCAAACTACTTCTGCAGCGAATGGATTATCTGCGGGATTATACAATGTGGTTGTTACCGATAATATAGGATGCTCTTCCACTTTTGCAGTTAACATCAGCAATCCTGCTTCTATTGCGCTTGCTGTTTCTTCTACTAATGCCGGATGCGGGCTGCAAACGGGCACAGCATCGGTTTCTGTTTCAAGCGGTGGAACTCCGCCTTTCTCTTATATGTGGGCAAGCGGACAAACTTCTTCCACAGCAACCGGATTGGGATGGGGTTCCTATTCTGTAACTGTTACAGATAACAACGGCTGCACTTCATCAACTATTGCAAGCGTGAGCGAAGCATCGGGTGCATCAGTTTCTGTCAGCACATTAACCAATGTAACTTGTTATGGCGGCTCGAACGGTGCCATTGCTATTAATGCCACCGGTGGAAATCCTCCTTTCACGTATGCTTGGTCGAACGGAGCCACCACGCAAAATATTTCAGCGCTTGCTGCCGGAAGTTATTCCGTAATGGTGATTGATATGAACGGATGCAAGGGAACATTAAACACTGTCGTTAACCAGGCGCCCGATGTGGTTGCTACAACCAGCGTGATTGCCCAGCCCAATTGCGGTTCGGCAAACGGAAGCGTAACAGTAATTCCTTCTGGAGGAAACGGAGGTCCCTATTCTTATTTATGGACGAATGCCGGAAATAAAACCACCCAGACAATTACCGGGTTGTTTGCAAAAACCTATACCGTGATTGTAACCGATGCTGCGGGCTGCACCAAGAAAGGAACTGCGGTGCTTAACAATGCCAATGCTCCCAGTTCATCGCCTGTTGTAACTCCTGTTAGTTGCAATAATATGTGCGATGGGCAAATTGCGCTCAACATCACCGGAGGAACATCTCCTTATTCGTATGCATGGTCTTTTGCAACTACCGATGAAGACCAGGTTTCCAATCTTTGCAATGGAACTTACCTATGTACTGTACTCGATGCGGCAGGTTGCCAGATTACACGAATATTTACCTTGAACAATCCAGCAATCCTCTCCTCCACCCTAAGTTCATCAGCCGCCACGTGCAGCAGCAACGGAACCGCCACAGCAAGTATAAGCGGAGGAACAACACCTTATACTTATAGTTGGAGCAATGGCGCGACCACTGCAAATATAACCGGCCTTGCCGGAGGAAATTACA